>JAFZIB010000097.1 GCA_017554545.1 Clostridia bacterium | reverse complement strand
TCTATCCAATAATAACTACCCTTTTCATCAGTATATACAGTTCCATCCGTTATGGATAAAGAATTGCTATCATAAAGTTGTAAAGGAGTAACATTAATTGTTGCAGAAGAAAGATTTGCAATATGCCCATATTGTTTCCAACTTCTTAAAGCCATATAGGTGGCATTCAAAGCACAATTACCTTCAGTATACGTCATAACGTTTGGAGGTAAATATTGCTTTATATAATAACTCGTTGCTTCTTGGAGTTTATATGGGAAGGTTGTTCTCATTTGAGAATATTCAGCACTAAAACTATATTTATTATAATGTTCTCTAACGTATTCATCTATGCAATCGGTCTTAATGGTCCCATCGCCTGGAAGTTCTTGATAGGGATGCTCAGACGTTACAAGTAAAGTATCGTCTGATTGATTTACTTGACCACCAATATTTAATTTTTGTACAGAATCATTTATATCATCACACATAAAACCGTCTAGCTGAGTATACGAAAGATTTGGCGTAGTTCTTAAAAGTTCGTAATCTCCATCAACCACAAATTCGTATATAGTGTAATTGCCATCTACGACTACGTATCCGTTTGCTCCGTTGAAATCAATAAACGCTCCATAATTATCTTTATCTGCTAGCCAAATTATACTATTGTATTCTACGTGTGTTGCCTTTAGAATTTCTCCATTATTAACAGTTTTGTTGTATTCACTTACAAAACGAGTAAAATTATCCTTTATAAAATCACTAACCTCTATACAGTCAGAATAGGTCCAAGTATTGGATTCTGCTAATGCAGATTTCTTATTAAAAAACAGCAAGTTAATACTTGCAAACATTATTATAGCGGATAATAAAAGGGTTAAAAACTTTTTAGCCTGTAATTTTTTCATATAATAGCCTCCTTAAATTAAGAATTAAAATTACTTGACGTTTTAAACAATGGAAACACCCCCTTTTTTTTACATATAACATAAGTTTACTAATTTGTCAATACTAAAATGAAAATTCGTTATGTATTTACTAACTAAAGTGCAAGTAATAAGCCCGCTTTGGCGACTGCCAAAGCGGGCTAAAATTTTTTTGTTTTTATTAGTTTTTGGGCAAGTGCCTTAACGCTCTGCCTGGGCGAGCGTGAGTATGCTCGTCGTCAATTACTACGGGCGTACCGTTAACGATTACGGCTTTCATACCGGTTGAATATTTAGCGGGGTCGTTAAAGGTAGCGTTAATTTTTATATCTTCTAAGCCAAACACGTTTATATCTGCGTAGTAGCCCTCTGCAAGAAGTCCACGCTTATCTAACTTAAAGTGTTGAGCAGCGCGGTAGGTCATTTTGTTTACCGCAGCCTCTAAACTTATTGCTTTAAGTTCGCGCACGTATCTAACCAAGTAATACGCCGTGGACATATAATTTTGCATATTGTTAGACTTAGCACAGCCTTCGGTGGTAGATGTAAATCCATCGGTTTCCCACAAATAGATAGGGTCTTTAATAACGCTATCTACCATAATATCTTCTTTAAACTGCAAGCCTATCATACAAGTGCCTCTTAAATCTTCTATACTCGGCGCTGCCGCAACGATATCTAAAAAACAGTCAACGGGCTCTTTGCCCCACTCTTTAACCACGTCTGCGAACGATTTTTTAGATACTTCAGGCATGTAAGGAGGCAGAACCTTTAATAGTCTATCCCATTGACCGCTTGCTAAGAATCGCCAGTAGCGGTTCATATCGCCCTTAACCTTTTCTCTACCCTCTTCGGTCGCTAAAATTTCTTTAGCCTTGTCCCAACCGTCAGCGTAAAGCCAAGGTGGCAACATTGCTTGAACGCCACCCGTAGAGAAACAAGTTGGTAGCATATCTGCATATACGTTAAGGTGCTCGTTTTCTCTAGCATCTTTAAGCATTTGCATACTCTTAAACAAGTATTCGTTGGGAATACCGTTATCGTATTTTACGTTTAAGTGAGAAATCGTACCGCGTAAACCCGATTTGCGAATTACGTTTAAGAATTCCTCCACAGCCTCTATAATATATGTGCCTTCGTCGCGCATGTGCGTTGAATAGTTTGCGTCGTATTCAGCAACTATTTGCGCTAAACGTTCAACTTCTTCGGGCTTACACAAAATACCGGGGTCGAACTCTAAGCCGGTAGAAAAACCTACAAAGCCCGCATCCATAGCCTCGCGCAAGAAATCTGCCATAACTTTAAATTGCTCGTCGGTCGCCTTTTCGGTATGAACGCCGGCGATAACTCTTAAGTCGTTGTGTCCGCATAGCCAAGCAAGGTTTAACGAACCGCCCATAGCGTCGTATTTATCCAAAACGGCAGCCATAGCGCCTTTTGGAACATCATTTTTACCAACTAAGTCGTAAACGCAAGTTATATCCTTGCCCTTTTCGTCGAAATTTTTTACGTCGTTTTGGTGGCGCATACTCATACCGCAGTTACCAACGATTTCGGTGGTAACGCCTTGGCGAACGGAAGATTGCGCCTCGGGGTTAACCCAAATATTTTGGTCGGAGTGGGTGTGCACGTCGATAAAGCCGGGAGTAACCACTTTACCAGTAGCGTCGATTACTAGGGGAGCATCTACGTCTTGCAAATTGCCTATATAGTCAATCTTGTCGCCCTTAATTGCAACGTCGGCGTAGTAGCCTTGTACGCCACTTCCGTCGATTATTTTGCCATTTTTAATAATTACGTCGGGATTGCCTTTATAAAATGCCATTATTTTCTCCTTACAATAATCAAAAATTGATTTCATTAGTTAAATAGTAATACATTCGACGTTTGCAAATATAGTAATATTTATATAAAAATATGGTAATTTCTTCGTTTGCTTTTCTACGCTGTTCAAAATATAAACCAGCAATATTTCAATATATTACATATAAATGAGCAATATTTTTATAGTTTTATTTGGAAGTGTTAATTGATAAACGTACAGGTTTCTGCTATAATTTATATATATTTTCGGCAATAATAACTAAAATTAAAATTATACTTTGCCGATAAAGGAGATTTATGCATAGAAAAATTAAAATTGCGTTAATCGGTGGCGGTTCTTACGCTTGGTCACCAGTATTGTTTTCAACCTTTTTCTACAACGATTTCTACGACAGAGATTTAGAACTCTGTTTATACGATATTAACGAAAAATCGTTGAACGATTTATACGAATACTTAAGTTACTACAACGAAAAGTATCCCGAAAAGGCAATCACTTTAACTAAAACGACTTGTGAAGACAAGGCTTTAGAAGGCGCTGACTACGTTGCAATTGCAATTTCTCACGGTGGCACAGACGCCGAAATGGAAGACCACCGTATAGCCCGTAAACACGGCTTTTACAACGTTAAGGGTAGCGAATCAGGTATAGCAGGCGCAAGCCGTACCATCCGTTCAGTTCCCGAATTCGTTAGAATAGCCGGCAAGATGAAAAAATTATGCAAACCGGGCGCAACCTTAATGAACGTAACCAACCCCTTAACCGCACTAACTCGTTGCGTTCAAAAATACGAAGACGTACACGCAATCGGTTTCTGTCACGGTATTCTTAACCACTTAGAAATTTTACTTCCGTACTTTGGCGCAAACAGTTTTGACGAAGTAAGTTTCTCGGTTAGCGGTGTTGACCATTGTTCGTTTATGACCGATATTAAGTTTAAAGACCAAGACGCGTTAAAAATTATGCGCGACAAGGGTATGATTGAGGCTGCTTGGGCTGGTAAAACCAACATTACTTTCGACGACCCGTTTGCCGGCAGAGAAAATCAAAGAATTCGTTTTATCGTTTGGGATATGCTAGGCTGTATGCCCGGACTTTCCGACGAGCATTGCGCAGAGTTCTATTATCAAACAACCGGCACTCAAGCAAATCGCGACAAATTCGGTATGCACTACGATAGAATAGTAGAAAGAACCGAAACTATTAAAAATACCAACGAAAAAATTATTAACGCTCTTAAGACTAAACAATTCCCCGACTTAAGAAAGGGCGACGAAATTATTCACCGCGTTATCGAGGCGTTTGAAGGCGGTCGTAAGTATAAAGACGTTTGTAATTACCGTAACCTAGGCCAAGTTAGAGAACTTCCCCTAGACTACGTAGTAGAAACTTGGAACACTTTCGACGCGACCGGCGTTCACCCCGTTATCGCAAGCCCACTACCCAAGGCTGCTCAACAAATCGTTACACCCACAGCGCTTCGCGAGGAGTTGTTTATCGAGGCTGCTATGGAGTGGGATAGCGCAAAACTCGTTGCCGCGCTTTGCAACGACCCCTTAATTCAAGACTTTACTCGAATTCGCGACGTAGTTAAGGATTTAATGGACTACAACGCACAATTCTTACCCAAAGGTATGATTTAATAAACCGTAAAATTAAAGACGGAACGAATTTCGTTCCGTCTTTTTTTTATTCATTTATATATTTTTTATTCATTTATATAATTATATAATGCGTTCTTCTTTTTTTCTCTTGATTTTTTGAGCAATTATTATTCCTACCGACGTAACGACGGGAATTATTGCACAAGCGGTTAATATAATAAATATGCTAACCCAACCGATATTTAAGGTCTGTAAATAACCAAGCCCGTATGTCGAAATGGTAGCACCTATGTATCCACAACCGTTGAGCAACCCCGAAAGCAAGCCCGAATTGACTTTATCGCGCATAGTTAAGGGTAAAATACTCGTAAACAAATTGCAAATTGCTTGGGCGAATAGATTTACTAAACCTAAAAGCGCCAAAACCAACCACATATTCACTCTAAACGATAACGCTATTAAGCCTACCGTCACCACTTCTCCTAAGAAAAATATCGCCGAAAGGTTTATAGGATTTTTTATTTTTCTGCTTGCAGGGACGGCAAGGTAAGCACCTAACGCTCCTAATAACGGGACGACGAGCGTAAGAATAATCGACACGCTTTCGGGAAGTTCGTAACCTTCTTTTAAGATTTTTGGCACCCAAGTGCTAAGTCCGTCTCTCATAAAGTAGTTTATAACGGAAAACAGCCCTAAAATACAAACTAATACGATAACCGAAGACGCAACTTTTCTTTTAATTTTAGTTTGTACAACGGGTTTCGTTTGGTCGGTTTCTTCGCTAGACTGAGCAGTCGATTCGTTTAAGTAGTAGGCTTGCTCGTTTTTATCTAGCGTTGCTTTATCAAAGGCTAAAATCCAACCTAAACCACAAATTAGCATAATTATTCCACCGCATAAAAAGGCGTCTTTAAACGAACTAACGGCAACGAAAAGGGCACTCATGGCGTAGGCGAGTATCGTGCCAAGCGGTGTACAAAAACTTAGTATCACTACTGCTTTAGCAAAATATTTAGGCGCTAGACTTTCGCTTAAAATTAAAACGATAGAACTCCAAAGACAAGATAGCGAAAAGCCGTTAACGAACCAAATATATTTTATGTAATTAAAGGGTATTCCTAAATAGATTGCTATATTTATTAATGTTGACAGAACGAGCGAAAAACCAAGCATATATTTTTTGTTATAAAATCTACATAATATACCGTTTATAATCTGCCCTGCTCCGTACGCGAAAAAGAACGTTGAGCCTATTAGCCCAGCGTCGTCTTCTAACACTCCGTAAAAGTTTATAACCGAGTTAATACTCGCGTTAAAAGTGTATTTACCCAAATACGACGAGCAATACACTATAAAACAAAGAGCTATTAAAAAATTCTGCCTTTTGCTGCTGTAGATTTTGTCTTTGTTAATCACTTTTTATCCCTTAATAATACAAACGCATAAAAAAGTTTTTATGCGTTTGTTTTTTGGTTTATTTTATGCTGTTATTCTTTGCAAAGTTCGCTAATTATTTAGCGAATTCAGTCGCTCTCCATTCCCTAATAACGTTAACCTTAATTTGACCGGGATATTCCATTTCTTGCTCAATCTTTTTAGCAATATCTTTAGCAAGGAATAGGGTTTGAGCGTCGTTAATTTGTTCGGGTTTAACCATAACGCGCACTTCTCTACCCGCTTGGATAGCGTAGCACTTTTCAACGCCCTTAAAGCTTGAAGAAATCTCCTCGAGTTTTTGTAGTCTCTTAATGTAGTTGGTTGCAGTTTCTCTTCTTGCACCTGGGCGAGCGCCTGAAATAGCGTCTGCCGCAGCAACTAAAACTGCCTCTAGGGTTTTGGGCTCAACGTCGCCGTGGTGAGCGATAATAGCGTTAACGACCGAGTTGTTCTCGCGATACTTTTTAGCAAGGTCTGCACCGATTTGCATGTGCGTTCCCTCTACTTCGTAGTCGAGTGCTTTACCAAGGTCGTGAAGTAAACCAGCACGTTTAGCAAGTGACGCGTCGATACCTAATTCGGTAGCCATAATGCCTGCTAGATGCGAAACTTCTATGGAGTGGCATAGCACGTTTTGACCGTAACTGGTACGGAATTTAAGTCTGCCCAAAGTCTTAACGATTTCGGGGTGAAGACCAAATACACCGCACTCGAAGGTTGCAGCCTCTCCAGCCTCTTTAATTTGAACGTCGAGTTCTTTTTTAACCTTTTCTACCGTTTCTTCTATTCTTGCGGGGTGAATTCTGCCGTCTTGAATAAGTTTTTCAAGCGCAATTCTCGCAACCTCGCGACGAACGGGGTCAAAACCCGAAACGATAACTACTTCTGGAGTATCGTCGATAATAAGTTCAATACCAGTAGCGTTTTCTAGCGTACGGATAATTCAACCCTCTCTACCGATAATTCTTGCCTTCATATCGTCGGAAGGTAGCGGTACGACGGATACGGTAATCTCGCTCGCTTGCTCGGTACTGCACTTTTGAATTGCCATAGAAATAATTTCTTTAGCCTTTCTTTCGCCGTTTTCTTTAGCCTCTGCCTCTATGTTTTTAACCGTGCCAGCAGCGTCGCGCTTTGCCTCGTCTATCATAGCGTCAACGAGTTGTTGTTTTGCCTCCTCTTTACTCATTTGAGAAATCTTCTCAAATTCGGCAAGCATACGCTCGTGTTGTTTAGCAATGTCTTCTAACTTACCGTCCATTTCAGCGTGTTTTTCTTTTAACGCGTTTTGTTGACGGGTAGTTTCCTCGTTACGTTTAGATAATTGCTCTTCCTTTCTGTCGAGCGTTTCCTCTTTTTGGTTTAACCTGTTTTCAATTTTTTGAAGTTCGGCTCTTTTTTCTTTAGATTCTCTTTCGAAATCGTTTCGAAGTTTAAGTTCCTGTTCTTTTGCTTCTAAAATAGCCTCTTTTTTAATTGCTCTGCTCTCTTCGCGAGCATCTTCTAGCATTTTTTCGGTAACTTTTTGAATATCACCTTGTTTCTTTATAAAAGACTTATTCTTTAAAAATCCGCCGATAAGAATTCCAACGACTGCAAATAAAGCAGCAACACCCACAACAATCAAAATTACGTAGGGTAGTTCTATACCGGTTAAGAACAGGGAGCCGTAGTTTACGTTTTGCATAATGTATGCCCTCCTGTTATAATGTTATACTTTGGCTTTGATAAAATCTTTCGCCTCTATATATTGTATATCAAAAAAGCAATAATGTCAATACTTTGAGCATTATTGCTTTTTTTAGTTTAATACGTTAAATTTGCTTTTTTGCGCGGAACGACTCTAAAATTCTTTCCTCTAATTGTTTAGCAATTTCGGGGTTGTTTTCAAAGTATTCTACCGCTTTTTCTCTACCTTGAGCAATTTTCTCGTCGTTATACGAGAACCAAGAACCACTCTTAGAAAGTAGGTTGTATTGAAGACCTAAATCGATTAGGCAACTTCCCTTAGAAATACCCTTTCCAAAAATAATGTCGAATTCGGCAGTCTTAAAGGGTGGAGCAACCTTGTTTTTAACGATTTTAGCCTTGGTGCGATTGCCGTACGCGCCGTCGGAGTCTTTAAGCGCGTCTGCCTTACGAACGTCTATTCTAACGCTAGCGTAGAATTTGAGCGCCTTGCCACCTGCGGTAACTTCGGGGTTTCCGAACATAACGCCAACCTTTTCGCGCAGTTGGTTAATAAAGATAATACAAGTTTTACTCTTATTAGTAATAGCCGTTAACTTTCTTAACGCTTGGCTCATAAGCCTTGCTTGTAAACCAACGTGAGAATCGCCCATATCGCCCTCTATTTCCGCTCTGGGCGTTAGGGCTGCAACCGAATCGACTACGATAACGTCAACTGCTTTGCTGTTAACCAGCGACGCGGTAATATCTAGCGCTTGCTCGCCGGTATCGGGTTGAGACACGTACAATTCGTCTAGATTAACGCCTAAATTTTTAGCGTAAACGGGGTCTAGTGCGTGTTCCGCGTCAACGAAAGCGGCAACGCCACCCGCCTTTTGAGTTTCGGCAATTACGTGCAACGCAACGGTAGTTTTACCCGAAGATTCCGGTCCGTAAATTTCGATAATTCTACCGCGTGGAAGACCGCCTACGCCAACCGCAAGGTCTAAAGATAGACAACCGGTGGGCAACACTTCGATATTGCTATCGCCTGCGTCTTGACCTAAACGCATAATAGCGCCTTTGCCGTATTGTTTTTCAATTTGCGCCATCATTGAATCTAGTGCTTTAATTTTGTTCTCGTCCATATATTTTCCTCTTTATAAGTTTTTTATTTTCTTTATAGCCAAAAAGAGCGCCGTATTTTTTGCCCTTTCGGTTATTTCCTCTCTTGAACCGCTTAAGTTTAAGCGATAGGTATGCACGCCGTCAAGCATTCCTATACCTATAAACGCCGTGCCGACGGGTGCGTCCCCGTCTGGATTAGGTCCTGCCGACCCCGTGGTTGAAACGGCTAAATCACAGCCACCGTTTTTAAGAAGTCCCGACGCCATACGATAGGCAGTCATAGAACTCACTTCCCCCTCGCGAGATAAATCCTTAAAGTCTAAATATAGCCTTTCGCATTTGCTTTCTTTAGAGTAACTTACTATGCCCTCTTTAACGCACTCTGACGCTCCTGAATTTGCTATTACGCTAGATATTACCCTTCCACCCGTAAACGATTCGGCGGTGGCAATTTTAAGCCTACGCAGTTTAAGCAAATTAAAAAGCGTTTCTCCAAGAGTAGTGTCGCGTTCGGCGTAAATATTATCTTTTAGTTTACCCACAATAAATCGGGTTATTTGACCGGCGTATTCGGCGTCGTTAAGTATTAAATCTAAAGTGTAGTCGCCGTTTTTTTCGATAATTGTATAACTAAAAGTCCCGTCGCCGACCTCGTCGGCCTCTTTCATTACCTTTTCTAGTGCCTTGCCGTCACCAAAATATTTTAACGTAAGCCTCTTTCGTTTAATTTCGAATTTCTTTTCGAAGTAGGGCAAAATATACCCGTCGATAGCCACCTTAAACTGCCCGAAATCCTGTGGCATACAAACTACCGTAAAACCCTCTTTTTCTAGCAAAAAGCCTTGAAACGCGCCTGAAACGTTGGGTATCAATGTTGCTTCATAGGCATTACGGCGTTTGAAAGGTCGTATTCTTTAGCGTGCGAAATGCTTATTGCCTCTAAAAATCTTAAACCCTCGTCGTTTTCGGTAAGCACCGTTTCGGTTACGCTTGCTAAAATTTTCTTAAAATCAAATTCTAAATTTTCGTTATTTATTATTACTAAATTATCTACGGTATCCTTAAAATACTCAACCGAACGCTTAAAGCCCAAATCGTCTTTAACGGATAGAATTTCTATTCGGTCAACGCAAACGCCACCGCTTAAAAAAGCGTCTTTTAATTTGCCTACGTATTCACCGTCGAGCGGTTCGAACGGAGTGGAAAATAATATTACCGCAGTCTTCATTAGTGTATTAGCCTTTTAATTAATCCTTTATAACCTTTTTGTTTTTAACTATGCACTCTGCCCCCGAATAAACGGTTATTAGCGTGCAAAGAACTAGTAACGCCGTGCCGATATAGTTGGTTAAATCTAAAGCACAAGGGGTAATTTCCGCACTAATTAATATTAACACGATTGCAACGTCGGTTAAAAAGGTCTTAATTTTCCCCGATTTGTCGGCGGCAATTACCATGCCTTTACCCGCAGCCACTAATCTAAAACCACTAACCACCAACTCTCTTGCCAAAATAACGGCAGTCATAATTCCTGCATACCACGGTAGCATAGCCACACCCGTTGGAGGCACTAATATAAGTATCAACGCCGTAGAAACCAAAACCTTGTCTGCTATCGGGTCTAAAAATTTGCCCATATCGGTAACTAAATTATACTTTCTTGCTATGTATCCGTCTAAAAAATCTGTAAACGCCGCAAGAGCGAACACTCCTGCAGATATAGCGAAGTTATACGGCACGATAGTCAAGTAAAACAACGCTCCGAAAACGGGTATTAAAAATATCCTAATTAAAGTTAGTTTGTTTGGTAAATTCATAATCTTTCTCCGTAAAGGTCGTAATCTGTCACGCTGTCAATTCGTACGGAATATAACTTTCCGTATTCTATCTCGTCTGCAGAGAAGAAATATATTTTCCCGTCCACTTCGGGTGCGTTAAAATACGCTCTGCCGTAGTAAACGAACGAGTCTTGGTCAAAGCCCTCTGCAAGCACTTCGACCACCTCGCCAACTTTACCGCTTAAAATCTTTTTAACTACTTTTTTCTGCGTAGAATACAGTTTTTTTAGTCTTGCGGTCTTGGTCTTGTTATCTATCTGTCCGTCGAGTTTGTATGCGGGAGTGCCTTCTTCTCTACTGTACGCAAAGAAACCCGCGTTAAACAGTTGGGCGCTTTTGATAAACTCTACCAGATTGTTAAACGCTTGCTCGCTCTCTCCGGGAAAACCCGTTATAAAGGTCGAGCGCAATGCAATAGACGGAATTTCTTGCTTTAGCCTGTTAATTAAGTTTAAATAACTCTCGCCCGTGCCTTTACGGTTCATACGCTTTAGCACTTTATCGTCGGCGTGTTGCAAGGGGATATCTAAATATTTTACGACCTTAGGATTGTTTTTTACACACTCTATAAGGCGTTCGTTTATCCCTTCGGGATAACAGTATAAAAGTCGGATTTTCTCCACACCGTCTAGCGCCGAAATTTCGTTGATTAAATCAACTAAATCAACACCTTCTAAATCCGAGCCGTATTTAGTTAAATCTTGAGCGACCAGTATAAGTTCTTTAACCTTGCCCAAGCTTTTAACCTCGTCTATAAGTTCGGCTTTAGGCGCCGAGCGAAACTTTCCACGAATAGAAGGTATTAAACAGTAGGTACAATGATTGTCGCAACCGTCTGCAATTTTAAGGTAGGCGTAATGGTCGGTAGTTCGTACGCGACTTTTTAAGCACTCGTCTTTAGGCTCTTTAACGCAAACCACCCTTTCGCCCGAATATATCCTATCGATAACCGAGCAAATTTCAGCGTAGTCGGATACGCCCGTAAAAGCGTCAACCTCGGGGAGCGCGTCTATAAGTTCACCCACGAACTTTTGAGGCAGACAACCCGTTATCACGAGTTTTTCTAAATTGCCCTCTCTCTTTAGTTCTGCAACCGACAAAATCTCGTCAATCGCCTCTTTTCTGGAACTTTCCAAAAAGGCGCAAGTATTTATAATTACTATCTCGGCGGTTAAAATATCCGAAACGATAGAGTGCTTTTCGCTAATTAAATAAAGCATCTTTTCGGTGTCAACTCGGTTCTTGTCGCAACCGAGCGATATAACGCCCACCTTTTTGTCTTTTACCATAAGTTAAGTTCCTTTTATCGTTTGAGTGGTTTTGTTTAGAATTCTTCTGCAGGGGGCTCGCCGTATTTTTCAACGTATTGTTCGCGAGTTAAGAATACCTGTCTTGCCTTGCTACCCTCGTCACCCGAGATGTAGCCCATTCTAAACATTTTATCTATCAAGCCACCTGCTCTGCCGTAACCTATTTGATAACGGCGTTGAAGTGCCGAAATAGAAATTTTGCCCATAGTAACGGCAAGCCAGAGAGAACGCAAGAACAGTACGCTTGCTCCGTCTGCGCCAGCCTCTGCGCTACCGCCCTCGGCCTCGTGGTTTTCTTCTTGAGCGGGCTTAACGGCACGGTCTAAATATTCTTGTAGTTGGTCGTCGAAATAGCCTTGGTTATTCTCTCTAATATAGGTACATACGGCGTTAACTTCTTGAGCGGTTATGAACGCGCCTTGATATCTTCCTAGGTCGGGCATAGACGAGTTTTTATAAAGCATGTCGCCGTTGCCTAATAACTTTTCTGCGCCTGCCTCAGCAAGAATCGTTTGCGAGTCGTTAAAGTTGGTAACCTTAAACGCGATACGCGAAGGAAGGTTTGCTTTAATCGTACCCGTGATAACGTCCACCGAAGGTCTTTGCGTTGCTAATACTAGGTGAATACCTGCCGAACGCGCCTTTTGCGCAAGCGCGCATATTCTACTTTCAAAATCCTTTTTACAAGTTTGCATAAGGTCTGCAAGCTCGTCGATTATAATTACTATTCTGGGTAGTTTAGGTACGGTATCGCTAGCGACTTCGGCGTTGTACGAATCGATATCTACAACGAATTGACCGCTATCTCTAAACGTTTTGTAACGGCGTTCCATTTCTTCGTACGCCCAACTGAGCACGGCAATCGCCTTCTTTGGATGAGTTATAATTTCGTCTATTAATAAATGTGGAATATGGTCGTAAACGGTAAACTCTACGCTCTTGGGGTCTATAAGAACTAACCTTAAATCTTCGGGACTGTAGCGCATAATTAGGCTGACAATCATAGTGTTTAAGCATACGCTCTTACCCGAACCGGTTGCGCCTGCAACCAAGTAGTGAGGACCTTTTGCAAGGTTGTCGGTAATAGCGTTGCCAACGATATCTTTACCCAAGGCAAAGGTTAAAGCGCCCGGCTTAGATTTATCGGTTTTTGCCGCAAGTTCTAGCACGTCGCGAAGTCCAACGGTAGTTTTTACCTTGTTTGCGACCTCGATACCTACTAGGTCTTTACCGGGAATAGGCGCTTCGATTCTTATGCCGTTAGGACTTCTTAAACGCATCTTAAGGTCTTCGTCGTAGTTTAGCACCTTTTTAACCGATATGCCTTTTCCGGTAGGAATACGAATTTCGTATCTGGTAATAGACGGACCTTGAATATAGCCTTGGGGTTCAGACGGAATATGGAAATCTTCTAGCGTTTGGCGTATGATTTCTAAATTGCCGTTATGGTCTTCGGTCTCGGCGTTAAGGGGTTGCTCGTATTTTTTAAGCAAGTCTAACGGCGGACGGAAATATTCTCTGTTTATAGGTGGAGCGGGTTTTTGTTCAGGCTCGGGCTCAACCTCTACCACGGGTTCGGGTTGAACGAAACGATTTCTGCTTGCGCTAATTCTACTTGACGCTTGATTGTCGTCCGCCTCTACCCTACTAGTGTACGCGGGTTTTTGTTCGTCGCTTTCACTATCGTTGTCGTTGAATAAAAGTCCACGACGGCCACCGCCTAAAACTCTCGAATTAGTTTCGGGCGTTTCGGTTTGGGGCTTTTGCTCTTCGACCTCGCCACCCACCTCTCTGCCAAAGCCGAACACGTTGGAACGCTCCACGGGTTTTTCGGGCGTGGGCTCGGGCGTGGGCTCTACGAACGGAGTTTCTCTAGACGACCTACCGGTAAAACTAAAGTCTTGCTCCTCCACTATGGGCTCTGCCGAGAAAACTTGCTCGGTAGAAGTAGTGGCGTTTTCTTCAAAAGACGGCTCTAAAGTTTGGTTATTGTCGAATTCTTCTAGGTAATCTCTGTGGAAGTTTTGCGCTCTGCTTTCTGCCGTATCTTCGGTTAAATTATGCTCGAAAATAGGAATTTCGGGAGTTTGCGCGCTTTCGGTAAAACTGCCGTAGGGAGAAGTCTTTTCCGAATTCTCCTCGATAGTAGGTTTAGGTGGAATATAATCGGAAACGGTGGTTGCGCTCACGCTTTGCGAACGGTTACCGCTAACTCTGGAGGTAAAACCGTTGGTTAAATCCAGTTTAGCAGGTTGTTTAATGTAGTCTAACTTGCTTTGCATTTCGCTAGAGTAAGACTGTCCGTACGAATTGACTTTGCTGCCAACGGTCAATCCACCGTTAGTGTATTCTAACTTGATTTGAGTGTTGTCGTCTTTGCCGTTTTTACGAACGGGCTTGAACGCAGACGCTTCGGAGTCGATAACGAAAAGTTTTTGTTCGGGCTTAACTTCGCCGGTAGAAACCACGTCAATCGGATAATCCCTTACCCCTTGAATTTGAGGCTCGTCGGGAGTTGCCGTCGCACCTTCCTTAACTACTGAACTGCGGAATTTTTTACCGCCGTTACCCTTTTGAACGCTCTCTTTAAGGTAAACGGTAACCGTGCCGTAGCCTAAAACGGCGGTTAATACGCCTAAAACCACGTAACTGCCCACGTTGGTAAGCAGTAACGAGAAACAATAGGATAAAAGCGAAGTGATAAAACCCGACGCCGTGCTGTTACCCTCTACGCCAAGCATATATGCCTTTGAAATATACTCGCCGTATCCAAGGCCGGAGTATTCTCTCATAGAAATAGTTTGGCAAAGTAGCGCCATAACCACGAAAGTCGTAGTTAACAAAAACTTAAACTTAACGGAAAATCCAAAATTTTTATCGACGAGCAAGGTTACGCCCTTAATAATAGCGTAAATTAAAACGGCGTACGAAAAGAACCCGAAAGTTCCGAGTAAAAACGATTGTATTACTCCACCTACGGGATACATAAGGCTATCGCCCGTAATTAAAAACACCAAGCATAAAGTTGAAAATAAAATTAAAACCACGCCTAGAGTTTCACGGGTGAAAACCAGTTTTTCTTGAGAATTGTCTTTAGTCTTTTTTTGCTTGTCGCTCATTTTAACGTCCCTTTTAATCTATATTTCAAATTATACCAAAAAAGCGCAATTTTTACAATGCTTTAGGCGGAATTTTTTAAATTATTATCATAATTTAAATCTCCTTACTAAAAACCGCCTTTTTTAAAATGAAAAACGCAAAAGAAAAAGCCACCTTTTTAGTGGCTTTTTAGTTATTTATTAACCGTATTTTTTTAGTTCGCCCTTAAAACTAGACGGGCGAAACGGCGCTAATTTTTATTTGTTGGGATTTGAATAAATTAATCTTCCACATTGGTCGCAGTCGATTATCTCTCCGTTTTTGAGTTTGTTTAGTTCTAGCATAGAAAGTTCCATATTGCAAGCACCGCAAACGTTGCCCCTAACTTCGTATAAAATGGGGAAAATCTTGTTGGCGCGTTTTTTCTTGTATCTTTCCATTAAGGTCGAATCGATTTGGTTTGCAATCTTTTCTAACTCAGCCTCGATTTTAGTCCTTTGGTCTTGAACGGATTTTTTAAGTTCACTATAAAGACTGCCGTATTTAGAATATTGTTCTTGCGCTGCGCGAGTAGTCTTTTTGATACCCGCGTATTCCTTGATAACGCCTTGCATTTCCTCACTAATCTTTTCGATTGTAGCGGTGGCGTTTTTAATAGCGCCTATAAGCGCGTCTGCCTTTTTAATTAAGTATTCTACGGCGTTTTCGTCCTCAGCCTCGGCTAGCGCTTTGGTGAGTTCCTCTAACTGCTCGTTTAACTTTTGATATTCCTTTACCGCTTGTTCGTACGCGCCGATAGCAGTAGCCGAACCATCGTCTAACTTGTTAACCGAGTCGGGCGCGCCGTCGATATACTTTTTAGCAGAAACTGCCTTTTTTCTCTCTTCACTGCTGGAAAGTTTAACCTCTATCTCGTAGAGTTTTGCATCTAATTCTTGATAGGCTAGTAATTTTTTCAACATAATATCTCTCCTTAATTAAAACAATCTTTTATCTTCAAAAAAGTGAACTTGCGTGAGGCCGTTTATCTTTTTACGAACGCTCTCGCTAAACTTTTTAAATCCGTAATTTTCCGACGCGTAATGCGTTATAACTATTAGAATTTTATTAGCGTTTACCAAATCTTTTATAACGTGATGCGGGGTGTCGGAGGTAACAATAACCTCGGCGTCGGTAGCCCCGTAGAAAACGGCGCTATGCGCGTGCGAGCCACCTGCTCCGCAAAACGACGCCACCTTTTCTACCTTTGCGTTTTTCGCTCCGTAAACCAACACTTTTTCAGTTGCAAAATTCTTTTTTATTCTGCTAACGAAATCCTTAACGGTAGTCGCTTGTACGTTAAATTCTCTGCCGTAACCGTGCGTTTGGTCAACGTAATCTAAAATTTTAACTTTGGTTGCACCCAGCCCCTCGGCAAGATAATAATCAACGCCCAAATCTGCAACGTCTAGGTTTAAATGCGCAGACACAACGTTCATTTTGTTTTGCAAAGCAAGCGCAACAGCGCCCGTAGTGGCGCTGGTAATATCCACGCTACTAATAGGATGATATATAGCGGGGTGGTGCGTTACTATAGTGTTACATTTAAGCCTTTTCGCCCTTTTAACGACGTTTTCGGTTAAATCCAAAGCAAACAAAACGCCATCTACCTTTTGGTCGCTATTTATTAAAATTCCACTATTGTCGTAATCGCCCTTTTCAATCATCATTTTGCTAAGATTAAAGGGCGCGTACTCGTCGATTATAGCGGTAAGTGATTTTAAATCAAACATAATTTTTAAGCCTTTTTATTTCTTTTTCCATTTCTTCTTTGGTTTTATCGCTAACCTTATTATCTAAAACGCAACTGGATAAAACCTTAATTTTACACTCTAAACTTTCCCTAAACGCTACGCCACGATTTATAAGGTTAGTCCTACCGAATTCTATTTCTTCTCTGGTTAGACTGTCCTGACCTTTGGTTAAAACTATTAGGTCGTAAAATATTTTTCCACACTTAAAAATATAGTCGGTTTTTATCTTATAACCAAGGCTAACGGCTACCGTTCTAACCTTGTCGGCGTTCTTCATAGGTTGCAAAACCAAATTTTCGGGCAGGTCTTTGCGTCTGTTTAGTATGCTTATTATTTCTTCTCCGCCCATACCTGCAATCAGCGCGCAGTCGCAAGGTCCAACTTTGTCGAACCCGTCGCTAACGGCGCTGTCAACCAAACCTAGTTCAACGTAGTCGCTAAGTAAATCCAACGCCTTTTGCAAGCACTTGGCGCTAACGTCGCTCACTATCGCCCTCTTGCATTTCTTGCCGTCTAGCATTGCTTTGGTAAAGTATCCGTGGTCGCAACCAATATCGGCAAAAACTTCGCAATCGGGCAGGTTTGCGTAAATTTCTTTTAATCGTTCGGTCATTAGTCTAAGAAGTCCTTAAGGCGTTTAGAACGGCTGGGGTGACGAAGTTTTCTTAAGGCTTTTGCCTCGATTTGTCTAATACGCTCACGGGTAACGTTAAATTCTTTACCAACTTCTTCTAGAGTTCTCGGTCTGCCGTCGTCTAAGCCGTAACGCAAACGCAATACCTTTTCTTCTCTAGGAGTTAAGGTGTCTAAAACGCCAAGAAGTTGTTCTTTAAGCATAGTGTAAGAAACGGCGTCGGTGGGCGCTACGCTACCTTCGTCCTCAATAAAGTCTGAAAGATGGCTATCCTCCTCCTCGCCGATAGGCGTTTCGAGTGAAACGGGGTCTTGAGCAATCTTTTGAATTTCCATAACTTTTTCTTCGGTTATGCCCATTTCTTTAGCAATTTCTTCGGGGGTGGGTTCTCTGCCGAGTTCTTGTAGCAATCTACGAGAAACGCGAATAAGTTTGTTTATGGTTTCTACCATGTGCACGGGAATACGAATAGTTCTCGCTTGGTCGGCAATCGCTCTGGTGATAGCTTGTCTTATCCACCAAGTAGCGTAGGTAGAGAACTTAAAGCCCTTTTGATAGTCGAATTTTTCTACCGCTTTCATTAGACCTAGGTTACCCTCTTGGATTAAATCCAAAAATTGCATGCCTCTGCCCATATATCTTTTAGCGATAGAAACTACTAGCCTTAGGTTTGCCTCCGAAAGAAGCCTTTTAGCCTCCTCGTCGCCCTCCATCATCTTTTTAGCAAGTTCAGTTTCCTCGTCGGGTTGAAGTAGCGGAACTTTACCTATATCTTTTAAATACATCTTAACAGGGTCTGCCATACGGTCTTCTTTAAGAAGTTGGTCGTATAAATCTTTATCCCTTTCGTATTCGTTTACTATTTGAATTCCTGCAGAATCAAAAGCCTTGTACACCAGTTCTAATTCTTCGGGGGTAATCGGGCATTTTTCCAACTTGTCGAAAAGTTGAGAACTGGTTATGCTACCACTCTTTTTAAATTCGATAATAACGTCGGCGATTACGGAGTTTACCTCTTCGCTCAAATTATCTAGAGTGAGCGGTTGTTTTCTTTCTTCACGTATTACTTGATTTAATTCATCCATTTGCGTTCCTCCTGCAAATCTTTGCATTTATAGTTAGTCTTTAATACAGAGTCTTTTTCTCTGCTAATAGTTTGGTTATGCGAGTAGCAATCTCTCGCCGTTTCGCCGTGTCGGTCTCTGCCGAAAACATTTGGTTTAAAGCGTCTATCTCGCGCTTAATCGCGTCGGATTTTAACGCGACTAAACTGTCGTTAAAATATACCGCTTGGTCGTATTGTTTGTTCTCGTCCGTTTCCATACCGGCAATCTTAGAAAGTTCGCCTAGGTGTTCTGCAGGTAAAATTTCGTAAAGGTCGTTAAATCTAAGCGTTTCACCCGCATTTCTCTTTTCTAAAAAAACTCGTTTAATTGCCTTATGTACGGGGAGCAAGAATTCTATCTCGCTAATATCCGTCTCGCTAGCGTACGCTTTGCCAAACAGGTACGAATACAAAACGAATCTTGCCGCAAGAGTGGTCTTATCGCCCGTGTCGTCGTTAAACTCAGGCGCAGGCTCGTTAACTATACTTTCCTTTTGCTCTACCGAATAAAGTTCTCTTTTTAAGGTTTCAAAGGTTATACCCGTTAAATCCCTAACCGTTTTCAGTAGGTCTTCTTGCTCGGCGGGAGAAGGACTTTCTTTAATTATCGCCATAGCGCCCGTTATAAACTTGCGCTTTCCGTCAGCCGATTTTAAATCGAATTTTCGCTTAAGCGCGTCTAACTTAAAATCAACTAAGGGCTTTGCCTCTAAAATGCAGTTTCTATACCCTTCTGCGCCTAGGTTTTTAACCACGTCGTCGGGGTCCATACCCTCGGGCATAGATACCACCTTAACGTCTAGCCCCTCGTCTTTTAAGATTTCCAGTCCACGCATAGTTGCGTTTTGACCTGCCGAGTCGCTATCGTAACAGATAAATACCTTTTCGGAATATCTTTTAAGAATTCGCGCTTGGTCTTTAGTTAGCGCCGTGCCCATACTTGCAACTACGTTCAAAAATCCCGCCTGCGCCAGAGATATGGTGTCCATATAGCCCTCGACTATAATAACGCCGTTAATCCCCGTTGAATTCTTTAGTTTTTTAAGGTTGTTTAAATTGTATAGATTATTACTCTTAGAGAAAATAACCGTTTCTTTAGTGTTTTTATATTTAGCGAAGTCCGCCTTTTCTAAAAGCCTACCACCGAACGCTATTACTTGATTGAACCTGTCTATAATAGGCACGATAAGTCTTCCGCCCATAGCGTCGAAATATCTGCCGTCTTTCGCCTCAACGGCGCCCGAGGCAAGCATTTCCTCGTAGGTGTAGCCCTTTTTCTTTAAGTATTCGGGCAAGGTCTTAAAATCTAGCGACGCGCCCAGTCCAAACGCCGTGACCGTTTGAGAAGAAAGTTTTCTCTTTAGTATATATTCAACGTGTTTATAGCCGTTTTCTCCGCGAAGGTTGTCCACGTAGAATTTAGCGGTGTCTTTCATTAAATCGTATAAGCGTTGCTTAAACTTTTTTTGTTCTTTAATCTTTTCGTCGTCGTATTTGACTTCGGGAAGGGGAATTTTTGCCTTTTCCGCCAAAAGTCTAACGGCGTCGTTAAAGTCTAGCGACTCGATTTCCATAACGAACGAGATTACGTCGCCACTCTTATGGCAACCGAAACAATAGTAGAACTGACCTTGAGAGTTAACCGAAAAAGACGCCGTCTTTTCGTGATGAAAAGGGCATTTACCCCAGAAGTTCGTTCCGCGCTGTTCTAGGCGCACGTATCTGGAGACTACGTCCACTATGTCGTTTTTACTCTTGAGTTCTTCAAGAAATCTCGAATCAAATCCTCTCATATTTCTCTTTTGCTTAAATTACAAATCCCACTTTTTAGGAATAAATATTTCGGTAAAGGTCTTTACCGCAAAGGTGTCGGACATACTGCTTATGTAATCGCAAAGCACGGTGTCTATGTCAAAAGTTTCAAGTTCAGCCCTATTGAACTCGGGCAAAAGTTCGGGTTTTGCCTTGTAGTATTCGTAAAGGGACGAAAGCATCATATCGGCGCGCTTTTCTTCGTCGCGGAAGGTCTTGTCTTTATATACGCGTTCAAACAAAAAATCCCTTAAACAGTTGGTTGCCCAAGCCGTTTCCTCCTCCATTTCCACGGTGTTTTTACCTTCGCTTGCGCGCAATATAGAAAATATCATATTGTTAATACGCTGACTTGAAGTTTTGCCCACTATATCGATAGCCTTTTTAGGCAAATCTTCTAGGGTGATAAACCCACCTACGATTGCGTCGTCTATATCGTGATTTATGTACGCTATACGGTCGGCAAAATTAACGGCTTTACCCTCTAAAGTCTTGGGAGTGCAAGATAGTTTGTGGTTTACGATACCGTCAACCACCTCTCTGGTTAAGTTTAAGCCCCTACCGTCGTTTTCTAAATAATCCACCACTCTGCCCGACTGAACGTTGTGTGAAAAACCGTGTTTTGCGTTTAGGCGGTTTAGTATTCTCTCGCCCGCGTGGCCGAAGGGAGTATGTCCCAAATCGTGACCTAGCGCGATTGCCTCGGTTAAATCCTCGTTGAGCGATAAAACTCTAGCGATACTTCTTGCAACTTGCGAAACGGTGAGCGTGTGAGTTAAACGGGTTCTGTAGTGGTCGCCCTCGGGTGAAAAGAAAACTTGCGTTTTGTTCTTTAACCTTCTAAAAGACTTGGAATGAAGTATTCTGTCCCTATCCCTTTGAAAATCCGTTCGCATAGGACAAGGCGTTTCTTCTCTCAATCTACCTTGCGTGTTTTCCGAAAAGGTTGCAAAGGGCGATAAAAAGGTTTTTTCTTTTTGGTAAATCTTCTCTTTCATGTTTCCCCTACCCTTAAATTAGAGAGTTTTTATATATTATATATATAAATACTCTAAAATTTTTAATTTTCCTAGCCTTTATACCCGTTTTTTTAATTTTTTATAGATTTTTTTGTCGATTAATAAAAAAAACGAAAGGCTTTGTTAAAAAGCCTTTTATCCGTTTAATATTTTATTTAAAAATTCGCCGGTATAACTGTTTTCGTTTAGCGCAACTTCTTCGGGAGTGCCCGTTGCAATAACCCTACCGCCACCGTCGCCACCTTCCGGGCCAAGGTCGATTACGTAGTCGGCAAGTTTTATAACGTCTAGATTGTGTTCTATTACTACGATAGTGTTTCCCGCTTGTTGTAGTCTAAGCAAAACCTTGCAAAGTTTCTCTATATCGTAAGACGATAAGCCCGTAGTCGGCTCGTCTAAAATATATAAAGTTCTACCCGTACTGCGTTTTGAAAGCTCGGTTGCAAGTTTTACCCTTTGCGCCTCGCCACCCGATAAGGTGGTTGAACTCTGACCGAGTTTTATATAGCCTAAACCAACGTCTTGCAAGGTTTTAAGTTTGTTAAACACTACGGGAACGGCCTTAAAAAATTCACAAGCCTCGTCAACCGTCATTTCTAGCACTTCGCTAACGTTTTTACCCTTGTATTTAACTTGCAAAGTTTCTCTGTTGTAGCGCTTGCCTTTACAAGCTTCGCACGGGACGTACATGTCGGGTAAAAAGTGCATTTCTATTTTAATCGCGCCGTCACCCTCACAATGTTCGCAACGTCCGCCAGAAACGTTAAACGAGAATCTTCCCGCCTTGTACCCCCTCTCTTTTGCGTCGGGAGTAGATGCGAAAATATCTCTGATAGGCGCAAACACGCCCGTGTAAGTTGCAGGGTTGCTCCTAGGCGTTTTGCCTATAGGCGATTGGTCGATTGCAATTACCTTGTCAAAATGCTCAACGCCCTCTATTGCGTCAGCGCTACCTTCACGCATTTTGGCGTTGTTCAGTTTTACGGCAAGGTGTGGATACAATATTTCGTTAACCAACGAACTCTTGCCCGAACCCGACACGCCCGTAACCACGGTAAATAGTCCTACGGGGAAAGAAACGTCAACGTTTTTAAGGTTGTTTTGATTTGCGCCCTTAACGGTAAGCCATCTGCCGTCGGGGGCTTTTCTAATAGAGGGAACTTCTATTTTTCTTCTGCCGGACAGATAGTCGCCCGTAATTGAACGAGGCTCGTTAATAATATCGCTTATACTTCCGGTTGCAACTATTTCGCCCCCGTGCACGCCGGCTTTAGGACCTATATCTACTATAAAGTCAGCCTCGCGCATAGTGTCTTCGTCGTGTTCTACTATTATTAAAGTGTTGCCCAAATCCCTTAAATGCTTTAGGGTGGAAATTAGTTTTTGGTTATCCCTTTGATGCAAGCCTATGCTCGGCTCGTCTAAAATGTATAAAACGCCCGTTAGCCCACTACCTATTTGCGTGGCAAGCCTAATTCTTTGCGCCTCGCCACCCGATAGAGTGCTTGCGTTTCTCGAAAGGGTAAGATAGTTTAAGCCTACGTCTATTAAGAACTTAAGCCTTGCCTTAATCTCTTTAATAATGGGCTTTGCAATAATTTGTTCGGTCGCACCAAAGCGTAGGTTTTGTATAAAATCGTATAGCGAGCCTACCGAACGGTCGGTCATTTCGGCAATATTTAAACCGCCTACGGTAACTGATAGCGCCTCTTTTTTAAGCCTTTTGCCACCGCAAGTTTCGCAAGGCTTAAACGTCATAAGTTTTTCTATTATACTCTTGGTAAAATCGCTAGTGGTCTCTCTGTATCTTCTCTCTAAGTTGGGAATTATACCCTCCCAAGCCGAGAAATAACTGCCCGAAAACGTCTTGGTTGAGTATTCCATTTTTATACGCTCGCCCCCGTTTCCGTAAAGGAGCATATCAACTATTTCTTTAGGCAAATCTTTAACGGGAACGTCAAGCGAAAATCCGTAGTAATTTGCTAGCGAAGTAAAATTCATTTCCGCCATTTTTCCGCTATCTAAATTCCAGCCGGACACCGTCATAGCGCCCTCTCTTAGCGATTTGTTAACGTCTTTAACTACTAGACTTGGGTCTATAACGTTTTTATAACCTATTCCGTGACAGTCGGGACACGCGCCGAACGGATTATTAAACGAAAATAGTCTAGGCTCGATTTCTTCTATGCTAATTTCACAGTCGGGACAAGCGTATTTGGTAGAAAAACTCAGGCTTTCTCCGCCCACTATTTGAACGGAAACTAATCCGCCCGAAAGTTTAACCGCTTGTTCAACGCTGTCGGATAGTCGCTTGTCTATTCCCTCTTTAACGATTAATCGGTCTATAACCACGCTAACGTCGTGCTTTTTGTTTTTGTCGAGTTTTATTTCTTCTTCTAAATCGTAAACTACGCCGTCAACTTCTACCCTAGCGTATCCGCTTTTTCTAAACTGGTCGAATTGCTTTTGATATTCGCCCTTTTTTCCTCTAACCACGGGCGAGTTGATTAAAATTTTGCTACCTTCTGGCAAAGCTAAAATTTTATCGCAAATCATCTCTATCGTCTGACGCGAAATTTCCCTACCGCATTTAGGACAATGCGGAACGCCCACCCTTGCAAAAAGCAAACGTAAATAATCGTAAATTTCGGTAACCGTGCCAACGGTAGAACGCGGGTTGTGAGAAGTGGTTTTTTGGTCAATAGATATTGCCGGAGATAATCCCTCGATTAAATCTACGTCGGGTTTTTCCATTTGACCTAAAAACATTCTTGCGTAACTTGAAAGACTCTCTACGTAACGCCTTTGACCTTCGGCGTATATGGTTTGAAAGGCAAGCGTAGATTTACCTGAGCCCGATAGCCCGGTAAATACGACCATTTTATCTCTTGGAATGGTAAGGTCAATATCTTTTAGATTATTTTCCCTCGCTCCTTTTATAACCAAAAAATCTTTCATCTACTTCTCCTAACTATTATCTAAACCTCTTAGAATAGTCCTTGCTAAAATTATATAACTTTTTTAAAAAAATTGCAATCTTTAAAGACAAGGCGTTAAAATCGGCTTTTAACCGATTTTAACTACTTTCTCATTTTAATTTTTAATTTAGCGATTGTATCTCTTATTTCTATACAACGCTCAAAATCTAGATTTGCAGAGGAAATCTTTAATAGCGCCTTTAATTTTTCTATCTCGTCGGGGATATCTTTTTTGTCTATCTTTTTAATATCCCCTGCCTTTTTAGTAATCTCTAGGGTATTAACCACTTCTTTTATTATGGTTTTGGGCGTTATGCCGTGCGCCTCGTTGTACGCACTTTGAATTTCTCTGCGTCGCGCCGTTTCCTTTATAGCCCTATCCATGCTACCCGTAACGGTGTCGGCGTACATAATAACTTTTGCCTCGGCGTTTCTCGCCGCCCTACCAACCGTTTGAATAAGCGAAGTTTCACTACGCAAAAAGCCTTCTTTATCGGCGTCTAAAATAGCCACGAGTTTAACTTCGGGAATATCTAGACCTTCTCTTAAAAGGTTGATACCGCAAAGCACGTCGAACTCGCCCATACGCAAAGCCGAAATAATCTCAATACGCTCCATAGTGTCTATATCGCTATGAAGATATCTCACTTTAACGCCGTTTTCTTTTAGGTACTGCGTAAGACTTTCAGCCATCTTTTTTGTTAAAGTGGTAATTAAAACTCTACCCGAGTTTGCTACCGTTTTATTTATTTCAACTAATAGGTCGTCCACTTGGTTTTTGGTGGGTTTAACCACTATTTCGGGGTCTAATAATCCCGTGGGGCGAATAAGTTGCTCTACCACCTGTCCCGCCTCGCCCAGTTCGTATTTGGCAGGCGTAG
>JAFZIB010000096.1 GCA_017554545.1 Clostridia bacterium | reverse complement strand
GCTCGTGCGATAAAAAGTGGAGTTGGGTTGCCCTTCCGTTTACGCTTATTATGGCGTTTACCAGAGTTTATTTAATCGTTCACTACACTACCGACGTTATCGGCGGATTGCTAGTAGGAACTGTTGCAGCCGTTGCAGGATACTATCTAACTCAGTTGGTATATCGTCTATTAAAAAAATTCTCGCATTTGGGAATTTGCAGATTCGTTCTCTATTACGGAGTGGTGGAATTGTTTAACCAAATATTTACCAAGGACGACAGAGGACAAAACAAAAAGGAACAAATAGAAGACAATAAATAAAGCAAATAAAAAACAGAGGAAAAATTATGAAAAAGTTTTTTGCAGAATTTAAGAAATTCATTAGTCGTGGCAACGTGCTAGATATGTCCGTCGGCGTTATCGTTGGCGGTGCGTTTACCGCTATCGTTAACGGACTTTCTAACTTTATTTTAAAGCCCGTTATCAACTGGTTATTAGCGCTTATGCTAGGCAAAGGTTCGTTAGAGAACATACTCACCTTTTTAGGCGAGCCTGCGTATAAACTCGACGCTAACGGCGCTAGCGTAATCGATTTAGCAAACTCTTTCTATATTGATTGGGGTTCGTTTATCAACGCTATCATCAACTTCTTGCTTATCGCTTTAGTATTGTTTATTATCGTTAGAACCATAAACAAAATCAACGAAAAAAACTCAAATCTATTAGCAAAAGTTAAAAAAGGTATGCTCACTAAAGAGGAAAGAAAGGCTTTAAAAGCACAAGGTAAAAAGTTAACTGCTGAAAATATTAGAGCATATTTAGAAGAAAAAGACCGCCTTGCTAAAGAACAAGAAGAAAAAGCAAAATTAGAGGCAGAAGAAAAGGCAAGACAAGACCGCCTAGAAAATCCCACTACCGAAGATTTGCTTAAAGATATTAAAGAACTATTAAAAGGTATGAACAAGTAGTGAGTTAAGGGAGATAGTTTTTATGCCGACCGTGTATTTAATCCTGGCAACCGTGTGTATCGGTAGTCAATTCTTGTTACAAAAACTATATCAAAAGAAGTTTTGTAAAACTTTTTTATCAATAGCGTTTTTTCCGGTTCTGTTGGCGCTGTTTATGGGCTTAATATATTTTGCGCTTGCAGGATTTAGGCTCGAAGTAGCAGGTTTTACCTTGCTTATGGCGTTTTTTCTTGCAATAACCAACGCGCACAACAACCTAGTAGGCCTTGTTATTATGAAACATTGTAATATGTCTTTTTATTCAATGTTTTTAATGATGGGCGGTATGTTTTTACCATTTTGGTACGGAGTTTTGTTATCTCCCGTAAAAGAACTTCTTACCGTTTTTAAGGTAGTGGGCTTAGCGTTTTTAATCGCAGGATTATTGCTCGTTTCTCTAACGGGTAAAGGCGGTAAAAAATCAAGCAAAACGGGGCTTATCCTTTGCGTTTGCGTGTTTATTATGAACGGCTTTCAGTCAACTATAACTAAAATTCACCAAACCTACGCAAACATAGGCGCGGTTACCGCGTTAAACAGCGAACAATTTGTGATATGGACTATGATATTTACCACAATACTGAGTTTTGCCGTTTACGGAGTTATTTGGTATAGAGAGCGCAAAAAGATTAAAGCCTTAAAAGTGTTAGGCGAAATTCAAGAAGACGCAGAGGATATTAAATCTCAAACTGCCAAAGAAGGCAAAAAGTTTAACCCGCTTATCGTATATCAAGCCTTGCTAATTATAGTGGTGGTATTAGTTTACGCTACTTCAGGTCTAACCAACGTAAAAGCGCAACTAACCTTGCCGGCTAGTATGGTGTTCCCGATAACAACGGGTGGTTCGATAGTTATAATGAGCCTTGGAGGAATGGTTTTTTATAAGGAAAAACTCAACACGCTAGGTATCGTGGGAATAGTGTTTGCCATTATTTCGGTGGTTTTATTCTCGCTATAACTTAAACGAAATTAAATGAAAAACCCTTACCGTTTTGGTAAGGGTTTTATTTATTACGCTAAGATTGCAATTGCTATCGAGCAGTATATAATTAAGGTTAAAACGTCAACGATTGTAGTCATTAACGGGCTTGCCATAACGGCAGGGTCTAGTTTAATCTTTTTAGCGATTAGAGGTAACGTGCAACCGACGAGTTTACTCATTACGATACAGATAAAACATACTACCGAAATAACCGTGGCAACTTGCCAAGTAATATCGTTATAAATTCTATCGATTAGCATAAGTTTGCCAAAACATACTGCGCCGATAGTCAATCCTAATAGGGCAGATGCTAAAAGTTCTTTCCAAATTACTCTAAAGAAATCTTTAAAGTTAATATCGCCAAGTGCTATCGCACGAATTACCGTTACCGACGACTGACCACCCGCGTTGCCCGCTGTTCCCATAAGCATAGGCACGAAGGCGTATAAAACGGGGCTTGCTATAAATAAGTCGTTTTCGAAACTGGTTAAAACTAGGCTGGTAAAGGTCGCCGAAAGCATTAAAATTATCAGCCAAGGCACTCTTGCTTTCCAGACGCTAAAAACCGACTGCTTAAGATAGGGCTTTTCGTTAGGTGTGATAGCCGCCATCTTTTGGATATCTTCGGTTGCCTCCTCTTGCATAACGTCCACAGCGTCGTCGACGGTTACTATACCGACCAAACAGCCTTCTTTATCTATAACGGGGAGAGCGATAAAGTCGTATTTACTGAACTTTAGAACGGCCTCCTCTTTGTCCTCGTTGGTTTCTACGGTGATTACCGCGGTGTCCATAACGTTTTCGATAACGTCTTGCTTGTCGGCTAAGAGTAAGTCTTTAACGGTTACTACGCCTATTAAATGTTTCTTTCTATCGGTTACGTAGCAGGTGTAAATCGTTTCTTTATTTAAACCTATTCTACGAATTTTTTCAAACGCCTCTTCTACCGTGAAACTCGCCGAAAAGGAGATGTACTCGGTTGTCATAATCGAGCCGACAGAATCGTCTGGATACTCTAAAAGCGCATTGATTTGCTTGCGGTTTTCGGGGTCGGAGTTCTTTAGAATTCTCTTAACTACGTTGGCAGGCATTTCTTCGATAACGTCTACGGTATCGTCGAGGAACATATCGTCGATAACGGCTTTAAGTTCTTTATCGGTAAAGGTTTTTATTAACTTTTCTTGCGTGTCCGAGTCGATTTCGATAAATACGTCGCTGGCTTGTTCTTTAGGTAGCATTCTAAAGAACATAATCTGTTCGGTATCTTCTAGTTCGTTTTCCATAAACAAAGCGATATCGGCAGGCTCCATATCGAGTAGCGACATTCTTAAGTCTGCAAATCTTCTCGCGTGGAAACTGTCGGATAAGTTTTGGAATAATTCCATCAATTCTTCGTTCATTTTCGTTCCTCCCCGACGGGCAATAAAAAACCCCGCCGTATCCGGTGGGGAAAATATGATAAAATCAAAGGCTAAAAAGCCTGTTGCTAACCATTCTGGCTTTAGCACCGTAGGGCGATGAAACTGCATTAAATCACGCCTTGTTTTCGACGTGGTCTGTTAACCTGCTAGTAGTGTCTCCACTCGCTTCGCGGCATCAGTCCGTATCCCTATGGTAGCCTCACCTACCGGATTTATTAAGTTTTCTGATTTTAGTTTACACCTATATTTGATTATTGTCAATAATTTTTATAAACTAAATAAATTTTTATTATATCCCGCGTTGCTTTTATACGTTTTTTTCGTCGTTTTGGCTAGAGTATAAAATCGCGGGGTTGGTTTCTTTAAGACTAGATATAAATTGCTCGTAAAACTCTGGCGAAATTACTATAACCGAAAATTTTGCCTCGTCAAAGTAAACTACTAGTTTATCGCTCTTTTTAAAGTGGGTAACGGCGCAAATTTCACGCACGGGAGTCTTAACGGCAAATACGCCTATTCTGGTTGTAAGATTGCCGTCTTTTATAATATATTTTCCGTTAAATAAAACTAAAAAGGCTATTATTAGTAGCACTAAACACAATATTGCCGTCAGCATTGAAGAAACGGCTTTAGGTTGCACCACGCCGAAATATTCTATCGCCGAATAGACGTTCCAAACCGCGCCGACTATCGACAAAATTATAACGGCAACTAGCATTACGTAAACGGCGATTGCATACTTAAACTTAAAACTTTTCATAACGTCCTCGCTTACCGTTATATTGTACAATACTATTAACGTAAAATCAAGGGCGAAAAATAAGTTTTTTTAGCGCTTAGTAAAGGTCTAATCACTTGCAAAAAAGGCGTGCTTATTGTATAATCAAGTTATACGATACTTTAACTACGGAGAAGACTATGGTTAAACTTATTTCTAAAGGCGTTATTTATTCTAACGGCAAGTTAATTAGAGCAACTGCCGACAAGCGTGCAAACAGAACGGGCTCTATGGCGTATAAAATTATCAAAGCGCATAACCTTTCTAACGACGAGAATAAACTAAACGTTAAATTCGACGAAATTACTTCTCACGATATAACCTACGTGGGTATTATTCAAACGGCAAAGGCTTCGGGATTAGAAAAATTCCCCTTGCCGTACACTTTAACCAACTGCCACAACTCACTCTGCGCGGTAGGTGGCACTATTAACGAAGACGACCACGTTTTCGGTTTGTCCGCCGCTAAAAAATACGGTGGAGCGTTCGTTCCTCCTCATCTTGCGGTTATTCACCAATATATGAGAGAGATGAGAGCCTATTGCGGAAGTATGATTTTGGGCTCGGACTCACACACTCGCTACGGCGCTTTAGGTACTTTAGCCGTTGGCGAAGGCGGTCCCGAACTGGTTAAACAACTTTTAGGCAGAACTTACGACGTAGATATGCCCGAAATAGTTGCGGTTAATCTTAAGGGCAGATTGAGAAAGGGCGTAGGCCCTCACGACGTTGCTTTGGCGCTCGTTAAGGCTACCTTTAAGAATGGTTTCGTTAAAAACAAGATTTTAGAATTCGTTGGCAACGGCATTAAAACGCTTTCTATGGATTTTAGAAACGGCATTGACGTTATGACCACCGAAACCACCTGTTTGTCTTCCGTTTGGATGACCGACAAAAAGACGCAAGAATACCTAACCGAACACGGAAGACCGGACGCGTATAAACAAATGAGCCCCGAAGAAGGCGCTTATTACGACAAGGGTATAGTTATAGATTTATCTAAAGTTGAGCCTATGATTGCCCTTCCATTCCACCCTTCTAACGCATACACCATTAAGGACTTTTTATCCCGTCCTTACGAACTTTTAAAAGAGTGCGAAGAGGCTGGCAACAAACTTCTTCCCGAAGGTAAAGGCAAGTTCGTTCTTACCGACAAGATTAAAGACGGCAAGGTATTCGTAGAGCAAGGCGTTATCGCTGGTTGCGCCGGTGGTATGTACGAAAATATTGCCGAGGCATCTAACATTTTGGGCGATACTCCTATTAATAACAACGACTTTACTTTAGACGTTTACCCCTCCAGCCAACCCGTATATAAGGGGCTAGTTGAAACGGGATACGTTAGCAAACTTATGGAAAACGGTGCGGTTATTAAAACGGCGTTTTGCGGTCCTTGTTTCGGTGCGGGCGACGTTCCTCAAAACAACGGCTTATCTATCCGTCACACTACCCGTAACTTCGAAAGCAGAGAGGGTAGCAAGCCTGCAAACGGTCAACTTTGTGCAGTTGCTCTTATGGATGCAAGAAGTATTGCCGCAACGGCTAAAAACGGCGGTGCAATCACTTCGGCTATGGACGAGGCTTATTCTAACAAGGTTAAAAAATACCGTTTCGACAATAAGATTTACCGTTCTAGAGTATTCAATTCTACTCAAGGCAACGCAAACGAGAAATTAGTTTACGGTCCTAACATTGCAGACTGGCCGGAGATGGAGGAGTTAAAGGACAATCTTTTACTTAAAGTCGTGTCCGTATTGAACGACCCCGTTACTACCACCGACGAACTAATTCCATCGGGCGAAACTTCTTCGTACCGTTCAAACCCCTTAAAACTCGCAGAATTTGCTCTTTCTAGAAAAGACCCTGCCTACGTTGGCAGAGCAAAGGCAGTTAAAGCCGAAGGATTCCCCGAGCATTTAGGCTTAGATAAACAAACCACCACCTACGGTAGCGTGGTATGTTCTATTAAACCGGGCGACGGCTCTGCAAGAGAACAAGCTGCGTCTTGTCAAAGGGTGCTTGGAGGCGTTGCTAATATCGCTTTCGAATACGCAACCAAGCGTTATCGTAGCAACCTTATCAACTGGGGTATGTTACCGCTTTTAGCAGATAAAAACGATTTTAAGGTAGGCGAATACGTTTATATCGAAGGCGTAAAAGACGCTATTATTAGAGGCGACGGCAAGTTTAGTGCTACCGTTTACGGCGAAAAAACCCGTAAAATCACCTTAAAAATGGACGCGCTAACCGAGTCTGAAAAGCAAATTATCCTAAAGGGTTGCTTAATTAACTTCTATAAAAACAAATAGATAAAATTAAATAAAATTTTAAGCGCAAGCCAAACGGCTTGCGCTTTATATTTATGCGCTAAAACGGTAATTTTACCAAACGCAAAAGCATACCTTTTTAAAAGGTGATTTTATGAGTTTTATAGATAATATTTACGAGGCGTTAGGCGAGGAACTTTTGCCCGACGCGCCGTCTTTTCGCGCCCTTTTAATAGGGGGTAGGGCGTGTTACGTAGAGAACGCAAAGAGCATTATAAAATACTCGGAACAAGAAGTTGCCGTGGCAATACCGAAAGGTCAAATTTTGATTAAAGGCGAGGCGCTTAACGTAAAAAAATACTGCGAGGGAGATTTGGTCGTTTGCGGAAAGATAACGGGTATAGAAAGGGTTTAAGCAAAATTTATTCTATCTACGTTTTGTCGGGATTAAATCAAGATAGGTTCGTAAACGCCGTAGTAAAAAGGGGTGTGGGGCTTTATAATATTAAGAAAGCTGACAACAAACACCTCTCTTTTTGCGTTAACGTAAAAGAAAATAAAAAATTTTTTGCAATAATAAATAAATTATGGTATAATAATAAAAACTGTAGTATTTTAGACGGCTCAACCCTTAAAATCGGTGGCGGATACACTCTAGAGAGGGTGAAAACTTCGGGACTTTTTGCTCCCGCATATAAGTTATGGAAAAACGTTGGGCTAATAGTTGGGGCGGTAATCTTTTGCGTGACAGCCTATTTATCTTCGGGCTTGATATTTTCGATAGACTATACGGGTAGCGGAGTGGAGAGCAAGCAAGAGGTTGAAAAACTGCTTGCCCAAAGGGGCGTGGTTAGGTTTGCAAGGTTTAACGATTTCGACCTAAAGGTAACTACTAACGAAATTTTAGCCTCCATCGACGACTTGTCCTTCGCCCGTTGTTATAAGAGGGGAAACAGGCTGATGGTCGAACTCGAAAAAAGAGTTTCGCCTCCGCCCGTACTAAACGATAACGCAACTTTTTTAACCTGTAAGGAAGGCGGAGTGGTAGAAAGCGTAAGGGTTTACCGCGGGAACGCTTTGGTTAGCGTTGGCGAGCGGGTAGAGAGCGGTCAGATTTTAGTTGACGGACTAATACGGATTAAAGAAGAAGAAATTCAGGTTAACGTCCTTGCAACCGTTTCGGTTATTTGCGAGGTAAAAACGGAGATATTACTTTTAAGCGAGAACCTTGACGAGCAAGCGGTAATACTTGCCGAACAGCAGTTTAGCGACAGAGAAATAATATCTTCTAGCGTTCGTTCTTTAGCGGATAAAGAACGCTACATATACACGGTTACCTTGCAATATAGGCAAATTTATTCGGCAGGGTAACGAAGGGAAACACGATTTATGAAAGAAATGAAAGCAAAAAAGAGTATGCCTTGGTCGAATAAAGACGGGGCGAAAGTTATTTTCGTTTACGTGATAAACCTAATAATTTTATCGCTTATATTTTTGGCAGGCGTAGCGGTTAGAGCCAACCGTTTCGACGCGTTTAAAGAATTTTTAGCCCACCCTCAAGACTTTTTGTCCTTTGCTATTCTCGTTTTATTGTCTATCGGGTTTATGGCGGTATATTTTCTGTTTGAGGACAGGGACTTTTTGCATAGCCCGATAAACTCACAAATGCTGTTTTTAATCATAGAATTAGCGCTTATCGCTTGTTTCGTTTTTCAAAATTACGTATCGCAGTTTTCTATGCCGATAGCGCTCGTTGCACTCTTAACTCTATTTTTATCGGACACTAGAAAATCGTCTTTCGTAAACGTAATTTTTTCCTTCTTGCTACTCGTTTTTTCCGCCTACTTAAACCTCGCCGGCGGAAGCGAAATGTTTAGTCTAAACCTAATTTATTTATACTTAATGACTTTCTCGTCGGGCATTGTTGCAACCTATCTTATGAGCAACGTCTATTCTAGAAGTAAACTGCTTGTCAGAAGTTTAGTCGTTTCTATTCCGTGCGTTCTTTGTGTTTGTCTTAGCGCGATTACCACTACGGGTATGAACTTCGTTAAAGAGTTGATAGCGTCGGCTTGTTCCGGTCCGCTTGCCGTTGCAATTTTTATAGTGTTCTTGCCTATTTTCGAGGGGCTATTTAAAAAGGTTTCTTGTTTTAAGTTCGCAGAACTTACCGACCACAACAGCAAACTTATCAAAAAGATGATAGAGCAAGCGCCCGGCACGTTTAATCACGCAATCATAGTTTCTAATATTGCAGAGGCGTGCGCTACGGCAATCGGCGAAGACGCTTTGCTTGCCAGAACTTGCGCCTACTATCACGACATAGGCAAACTACGCAGACCTGAATTCTTTAAGGAAAATCAGTCCGACGTTAATCTTCACGACGACCTAACGCCCGAACTGTCGGCAAACATAATTCGTTCGCACGCTCAAGACGGATACAATCTATTAATCAAAAATAGAATTTCCGAGAAAGTTGCCAACGTGTGCTTGGAACATCACGGCACTACGCCAATGCTATTCTTCTACGACAAGGCTAAAAAGTTTACCGACGGAGAGGTTGATATAAATCAATTCTGCTACGCAGGGCCTAAGCCTCAAACCAAGATTGCCGCTATTATGATGATAGCCGACAGCGCCGAGGCTGCTACCAGAACGCTAACCGACCGTTCGGCTGAAAACGTTACTCAAGTGGTTCGTTCTATAGTTAACGACCGTATGAAACTCGGTCAGTTCGAGGAGTGCGATATAACCCTTAAAGAACTTAACATAATCATAGGCACTACGATAAACACGCTAACCGGCGTTTATCACAGCAGAGTAGAATATCCCAAGGTAACCTTAGAGGGTATAGAAATCCAAAATTAAAAGTTATGGCAAATTTAAAAATAGAATGCTCAAAACGCGGACTTAATCTAACCGAAATAGCCTCCGCAGTATATAAAACCCTAGGTCAAACGGACAACCTCAAGGCTGAACTCGTGTTTTTAGAGGCAGAGCAAATGAGGGAATTAAACGCCTCGTCGAGAGGGGTGGACAAGGTGACCGACGTGTTGTCTTTTCCTACGCTAGACGGGATTCGCGAAAAGGTGTTAAGCAAAAAAGAGCACCCGTTCGACGTTGAGGGCGCAAGGCTAATGCTTGGCTCGATAGTGCTTTGCAATCAAAAGGTAAAAGAGCAAGCGGAAGAATACGGGCATAGCGAAGAAAGAGAGAGAACGTACTTAATAGTGCACGGACTTATGCACCTTTTCGGTTACGACCATATGACCGATAGCGATAAAAAACAAATGAGAGAAAAGGAAAAGACCGCTTTAGCGGAACTTGGTATTAACGAATGAAAAGCGGATACGTTGCGGTAGTAGGTAGAGCAAACGCCGGAAAAAGCACTTTAGTAAACGTGTTGGTAGGGGAAAAAGTTGCTATAGTTTCGCCCAAACCCCAAACGACTAGAGATAGGATAGTGGGTGTTTTAACTACCGAAGATTATCAAATAGCCTTCGTAGATACCCCGGGCTTATATAAGGCGGACAATCTACTCAACTCGGTTATGCAAAGAACGGTAGAGGACTCCACTCAAGACGTAGATTTAATATTGTTCGTCCTAGACGCGCATGAAGGTATTAGCGAAAAGGATATGAACATACTTCGCAAGTTTACGGCTAAAAAAGTTCCTTTAATATTAGCGCTAACCAAAACGGACATAATGCCCGAAAATCTACTTATATCGGAATTAGCAGACCTATCTAAAGAAAACGTAGAAGTAGTGCCCGTTTCGGCTAGAAAAAACAGAAACGTTAAAGAGTTAATAAAGGTCATAGTGTCCAAACTTCCCGAGGGTGAAAAACTCTTTTTAGAAGATATAATTTCCGACCGTTCGGAAAAGTTTATGCTATCCGAGATTATGCGAGAGAAAATCTTGGTTAAGTTCGACAAGGAAATTCCACACGGCGTTGCAGTCATTATAAACGAGTTCAAAACGCGCGAAAACGGAAAGGTCGTGGACGTAAACCTCGACGTCATTTGCGAAAAGCCCAACCACAAGGCGATTTTAATAGGCAAGGGTGGAAAGGCTATAAAAGAAGTTTCTTCGTTCGCTAGAGAAGAAATGGAAAAATTCTTAGGTAAAAAGGTTTTTTTAACCACTTACGTTAAGGTCAAAGAAGACTGGCGAAACAGCGCTTACCTATTAAAGCAACACGGATACGGCGAAAATTAATCGGCTTAAAAAACGGTTGCTACCGTTAAGCGCATAAAAAAGGCGCTACTACGCACACTCCTACTAAGGAGGGCGTATGCGTAAAAAACCAGACGAAGTAGATATTCCCGTCGTTGACCCCGTGGATACCACGTGGCAATTATTTAGACAAACGGGAAACTTAAACTACTATATGCTTTACAAAAACTTGATAAATTCTCAAGAAAAACATAAAAAATAAAACCCTAGTGGCAAGGTGAATTATGGAAGAAAAGTTGAACGGTATCGTTCTTGGTGGAGTAAACTTCGGCGACAACGACAAGATTCTTAACGTATTTACTTTAGAACAAGGGGTAGTTTCGGCAAAAATCAAAGGAGTAAAAAAGGCGGGCGCAAAATTAAAATTTGCTGCCGAGCCTTTTTGTTTTGCAGAATTTATATTTGCGACCAAGGGGAAATTTCGCACGGTTACGGGCGCTAGTTTAATAGACAGTTTCTATTCGCTAAGGGAAGATTTGTTTAAGTATTACTGTGGCGCAACCGTTTTAGAATACCTAAAAAAATTCTGCAGAGAGGGAATAGTTAGCCGTGAGATTTTTCTTTTAAGCGTAGAGAGCCTTAAAAAAATCGCCTACGGCGATAATCCGCAAAGCGAGATATGTCTGTTTTTAATAAACGCTCTTAAAATATCGGGATACGCACTAAATTTAGAGGGCTGTTTTACCTGCAATAAAGAGATAGAGGGCAGGATATTTTTCGACTACGTTTACGGTGGATTTTTTTGCGAGCATTGTCAAACTGCGGACTGTAGAGAAATTAACTATTCTACTTATTTAGCCCTAAAGAAAATCAACGGGGGCGAAACTTTGTCTTCCGCCGAGTGTGTCGGCGCGCTTAGGCTACTAGACTATTACTTACTTAATAAAACCGAAGAAAAATTAAATTCCTTAAAAGAATTGATTTCTTTAACAAAGTAAAACGAAGATTTTTACTAAAAAAGATTGAAAAAATCGCATCATTAGTGTATAATTTAATGACGTAATATATATTGAAGGAGAATTTATGAAATACGTTTATCTATTTAGTGAAGGCGACGCGTCAATGCGCGAACTCTTAGGCGGAAAAGGTGCTAACCTTGCAGAAATGACCAAGATTGGTTTACCCGTTCCACAAGGCTTTACTATTTCAACAGAGGCTTGTACCAGATACTACGACGACGGAAAGAAAATCGGCGACGATATTATGGCTGAAATTATGGAAAATATCGTTAAGATGGAAGCTATCACCGGCAAGAAGTTCGGCGATACCGAAAACCCCTTATTAGTTTCCGTTCGTTCGGGCGCAAGAGCCTCTATGCCCGGTATGATGGACACCATCTTAAACCTTGGTCTTAACGAAAAAGTAGTTGAAGTTATGGCTGAAAAATCGGGCAATCCCAGATGGGCATACGACTGCTACAGAAGATTTATTCAAATGTATTCAGACGTAGTTATGGAAGTTGGCAAAAAATATTTTGAACAACTTATCGACAAAATGAAAGAGGAAAAGGGCGTTAAACTCGACGTTGAACTTACGGCAGACGACTTAAAAGAACTCGCAAATCAATTCAAAGCCGAATACAAGGCTAAAATCGGTTGCGACTTCCCCTCAGACCCCAAAGAACAACTTATCGGCGCAGTTAAAGCGGTATTCCGTTCTTGGGACAACCCACGTGCTAACGTATATCGTCGTGATAACGATATTCCGTACAGTTGGGGTACGGCGGTTAACGTTCAAGCAATGGCTTTCGGTAATATGGGCGAAGATTGCGGAACGGGTGTTGCGTTTACTCGTGACCCTGCTACCGGCGAAAAGAAACTTATGGGTGAATTCTTAACCAACGCGCAAGGTGAAGACGTTGTTGCTGGTGTTCGTACACCAATGCCTATTG
>JAFZIB010000095.1 GCA_017554545.1 Clostridia bacterium | reverse complement strand
TATAAACGCGCTAGACGGAATTGAAAACTATATAAAAGGCGCGTCCGCAACAGAAATCGCCAACAAACTGTTTGGATAAAAGATAAATTAAAAGTCACGCAAATAGTCGCTCTTTCTATGAAAATATAATTCAGCACAAAATAAAAGCACACTATACTCTGCTAAAAGCCAAACGTAGTGTGCTTTTGTTATATGCAAAACTAAGATTAAATTAATTTAGCGATTTATTAGTTGTAATATATTTTCTTTACTCTTTCTCGTAAATAGCCCTTGTAAAGCCTAATAAATAAGCATATTTTGAATATTTGTTTATTAGTTTTTCGTAGTTATCAAGCATTTCATGAAAATCGTTATAGTTTTCATAGGGAATAAATTGCTTAATATACCTTGCAATTTCAATGTTTCTTTGCAAAATAAGTTCAATTTCTTTGTCTTGTGCACCTTTTTTTATTAATTCTAAATTATACTCCACCACAATTCACCTCTTTAAAAATATAGTTCATATTTTATAAACTGTCAAGCATTTGACAATAATTGTTCATACAATATGAATTGTAGGGGTAAAGAAATGAAAATTTTTGGCGAAAGAGTTAAACTAGAACTGAAAATGCAAAACAAGAAACAGGTTGACCTTGCAAATCATTTGTGCGTTCAAAAATCAACGCTTTCTGAGTGGTTAAATGGTAATAACGAACCGCCTATGAAATCAATCGTTGATATTGCATTTTATTTAAATGTTTCAACCGATTACCTTTTAGGGATTGAAGATTAAAAAAACTATTTTATCAATTCCTACTATAAGTTATTTAATCATATGTTCTACAAAGCAAAAAAAGGATAACGACTTGCGTTATCCTTTTTCTTTTAACAATATTCTTTTATTTGCCCAAGAAAAGCACTATTTCCCCATTCTTTCGTCGTAGGCACGGCGAACGGCACTTATCATTTCTTCTGCAAGCGCTAAGGGGTTTTCTGCTTTAGCGATTGCAGACGAACAACCAGATGCAGACGCGCCTGCTTTAATAATGTTGTAGCAATCCTCGCCCTTAGAGATACCTGCTGACGGGAAAGGTTTAATATCGGGGTTAATTTCACGAATAACCTTAATAACTTCGTCAACGTATTCTTTGTCGGCAGGTTTGCCGGTACCGATAAGTTCGCTAGGCTCTGCAACTAAAATATTTGGTCCAAGTTTAGCAATAGCCTTAACCTCTTCTACCGAGTCTGCGCAAACCATAGTTGCAAGACCTAGTTCGTCGGCACGTTTAATTGCCTTTTCAATTTCCTCTAGGGTTAACTTTCTTTCTGCGTGGTTGAGCATAACGCCAACTGCGCCTGCCTCTTTTAACGCCTCGGGCAAGGTTCTACCCATACCGCGACCTACGGGGATATAATCCATATGTTGAGAATAAACGTGAACGTATTTAGTATCTACGTGACGACAAACGTTATAAATTTCGGTATCGGGAATATCTAATACAACGTTAACCTTGTATTTTTTTGCAAGTTTTTCTAAACCTTTTGCCATTTTTACGAGCGTTTTGCCGTACATATAACATTTTGGGCCGTATTCAAAAAAGGGTTCGCTAATTTTATAATCTTTAACCATAACATTTCTCCTAAAATATGTTTTTTTATTCGTGCGCTTTAGCGAAAAACTTATTTTTTATTTAGTCTTTCGCCAACTGCTCCACCTGGGTGAATAAGCGCGAATTGTTCGTTCTTAAAGCCGGTTTCTTCGATTAACGCCGTTTGAAGTGCGTGGAAAATCATGCACAAAGCGGTAGTGGAAGTCGTACCTTGAGAGTTGTATTTATCGGTTTCACGGTTAACGTATTGTTTAATAACTACGTCTGCGCCGAGTGCTAAGGGAGATTCTAAGTTTTCGGTAACGCTTATAATCTTAACGCCCTTTGCCTTACAAATATCCATAATAGGCAATAATTCTTTGGTTTTTCCGCCACGAGATGCAAAAATCATAACGTCGCCCGCTTGCAAGTAACCGCTTGCGCCGTGAACTGCCTCTGCCGGAGAGATAAATCTTGCAGGACGCTCGATACAGCACATTAGGTGCGCCATGTGTTGACAAATAATGCCCGAGTGACCACAACCGCAAGTTCCTATTCTTACAGCGTTTTTAAGAAGTTCAACTGCCTCGGAAAACTTTTCTTCGTCGAGATAGTCAATCATCTTTTCAATACATTCCGCTTCGATTTTGTAAGCCTCTTTTACTGCTTGTAAACTTTCTTTTTTCATTGTTACCACCTAAAATATTTCAATTAAATTCTTTTCTTTTTTCTTGTAGTCGGCGTAAAGCGTTTTATACCCGTTATCAACGCTATAATACTTATCCAATACTGCCACCAACTTATCGCAAGCCGAAGGCACGTCGCTATATACGCCTATCGCTACGCCCGCAAATATCGCGCTACCTAGGCACGCCGTTTCGCTTTGTGTTAAGGTTACAACCTCTTTTTCTAGCACGGCGCTTTTTATATTGCACCAAATAGGACTTTTTGCGCCACCGCCCATAAGCCTAATCTGAGTGGGCTCAACGCCTATCAACTCTAAAAATTCTTTAACGGTATATGCAATCGATTCCATTATTGCTCTAACGAAATGCCCTATCGTATGCCTTAGGTCGAACCCAAAAAAACTTCCCTTAACGTTGGGGTTGTTTTCGGGCATAACCGTTCCACAAAGGTGAGGAATACAAATTAAACCTTCTGCGCCTGCAGGAACTTGCTCTGCCATTTCGTTTAAGTTAGAGTAGTCTTCGTTTGGGCAGAAATTTTTCTTAAACCACTCTAGCGTAGCGCCTGCCGTGGGCGCCCACATTAGAAGGCTATATAGCCCTTTTCTCATATAGTAAACGGAAACTTTAGTTCCCTCGTAATAGGCTGGAAAATCTTTAGTTAGAGCAACCAGCGCTAACGCCGTACCCGTAGTTTCGCTAACTATTCCCTCTTTAACTACACCCGCACCCGTTGCGCCTGCAATTTGGTCGAGCGCGCTAGTCGCAATTTTTACGCCCTTATATTCTCCCACTATTTCGCCACTTTCGAGTAACACGGGAAGTTTATTTTGGTCAATTCCGCAAAAATCTAAAAATTCAGGAATATATTCGCCCGTATGCACGTTCATTAGTAGCGAAGACGAATACAACGACCTACTTGCAACCGCTTTGCCGGTTAATCTAAAAATTATATAGTCTTCTAAAAGCAAAAACTTATCTGCTTTATTAAATACCTCGGGCAAATTGTTTTTAAGCCATTTAATCTTTGGAGCAGGATAGCCGGCAGGGACTTCTGCTTGACCGGTTAAATTATAAATTTTTTCTAACCCGAACTCGCTTTGCATTTCCAAAGCCTCTACGCTTGCCCTATTATCTAGCCAAATAATCGCGTTCATTAAAGGGTTTCCGTCGGCGTCTAGAGTAATTAGCGTTTCGCCTTGCGTGTCAACCGAAAGCGCGTCCACCTTATATTCAGAGGTAATCTCGTTAAACACCTTTAGAAAATTATTAAAGAACTCTTCGGCGGGAAATTCGATAAATTCGCCCTTGGTTATTAATTCGTATTTAACCGATTTGGTAATAAGCATTTTACCGTTTTCGTCGAACAAACACGCCTTAAGCGAAGTCGTACCAAAATCAACGCCAAGCAAATTAGCCATTTATCCCCCTTTGCGCTAAAATCATAGCACAATTAAAGCAAAATTATATAATTTATTATAAAATAAGCGTATATAAAAGTCAATAAAAAAGGTTTACTTTTACCTAATTAAATGACTTTAGTCATTTAAAAGTAAAAATGCGTTGCAATTTAGCAACGCATTTTTTAATCGCTTGGTTTTATTTAACGATAAACAAACTAGTTTCTTCTGGTTTGTTGTAAATCGTAGTGAACGTCGTAAGCCTTTTCTTCGTCGGTGAATTTTCTACCGGTGTCGATACACTTGCCGTCGTTGTACTTTCTGTCGTTAATATCTTCAGCAGTACCCATAACGGTAACGTTGATTTGACGTCTTCTTGCTCTTACTTGGTCCCAGTCGATAAAGTAGATGTGTGCGAATTCGCCACCGTCTAACTTGCCGTCTTTAATAGTCATGGTTTCGCTTCTGCCAAAGAATACTGAACGTAAGTGACCGTCGGTGTTAAGAGAAGTAAAGTCGCCGGGTTCGTTTACGTATCTACCGAATTGGCTGTGCAAAGGACCGGGGTGCATATATGCGTTGGTTTCCGAATAGTCGGGAACTAACTTTTGCATAATCTTTAAAAGGTCGTGTTGTAAGAACTCTAAATCGTAAATATCAACGTCGTGAGAACATTCTTGAACCATTACTGAGCAAGTGGTGTGATGAGACGCGATAGTTACCGTACCGTTCTTAACGCCAGACATTTTAACGATGTCCATAATTTCTTTTGATACGTCGTGGAAAGTAGGTCTCCAACCTTTAGATTGAACTTCTAATTCCTTTTGAAATACTTTGAATTCCATAGTAAACTCCTTATATTTTTGCTTTTATTGTTTTTTAGGCTAAATTAGTAACCAACCTTTTCCCAACAATCAAACGGTGCAGCAAGTTCGTCGCTAACGAGAACTTGAGTTTTCATGGTTTGAAGCATAGAGCTGGGTACTAAGGGAGTTACGGGTCCGTGAAGAACTAATCTAGAGGTCATTCTTTGCCAAGAAGAGAAGGTGCAGTTGGTTAATAATGCGTGAACTTCGATTCTTTCTCTTGCGTTTTTAACGTCGATAGGACCGATGGTTGCGGCCTTAGGAGGAACGTCTGCAATGTAACCTGATTGACCGAATACACCGTGCAACGAGTTTTGTGCAACGGTTAAGGGGTGTAAATCAACGATTCTTGCTTTCATATTGAGCCATTCGTCGATTTGAGCCTTGGTGGGTTCAACTGCAGGGTCAAAGCCCTTGGGGAAGAAATCGGGAACGGGGTCGATAAACGCCATGTGGCCCGTCCAACCGGGAGATGACGAACAAATATCTGCACCGCCTTCGCCACATTCGGTAATCATATCCGAGTAGTTTGCGATATTTTTGGTGGTAGGATAATGTACGTTTTCTAAAGGCATACGTAACTTTTCGTCGATTTGGTAAACTAAATATTTGAGCATAGAGTGAGCAAAGCCCGCCTTGTAGGTTTCGGGAGCGATATTGCCGTTTTCGTCTGCCCATTCGTCCATAGCGAAGATATGTACGTTTTTACAATCAACCTTAAAGTAGTTGATAAGTTGTGCTAAAGGAATATAGGTGTCTGGTTCGGGGTTACCTAAAATTAAGGTAATCTTCTTACCCTTTTCAGATGCTTCTTTAATTCTAGAGAATAAAGTAGCGATAAGCACGGGGTGTGGGTTCATCATAACCTTAATGTTGAACTCGGGGTGATGCCAAGCTTCACGCTTCTCAAGGTCGGTTCCGCTGATTTTACGAAGTCTTTCGCAAACTTCTCTGTCCTTAAAAGGAACGTAACTAGCGGGAGTAAAAGCAAAATCTGTTGCGGGGTCGAAAATTTTGTTCATTTTGTTCTCCTTAAAGAAAATTATATTTTTATACTTTTTTACTGTAAACGGGCAAAATATTAGATTTTTTACCACGATTTACTCCATTATGGCAATTATAACACACAAATAAATATTTTTCAATTAATTATATCAATTTATTTTAAAAAAGTTCAAAATTATATACAATAAGAGTAAAATAGTAAACAAATAAAAAAGCGAGAAGATTTTTCTCGCTTTTAAATTTCGTTTTACTATTCGTCGTAGCCGTTGGGGTTTTTGGTTTGCCAATTCATAGCGTCGCGACACATATCGTCTAGCGTTTTAGTAGCCTTAAAGCCAAGCACTTCTTCGGCGAGCGACGGGTCTGCGTAGCACTCACCTATATCGCCCGGCCTACGAGGCATAATTTTGTATGGAATAGGTTTGCCTACCACCTTTTCGAAGGCGTGAACCATATCTAATACCGAATAGCCCGTGCCCGTGCCCAAGTTAACGATAATCAAGCCGGGGTTGGTCGATAGTTTATCTACTGCTAAAACGTGACCTTTGGCAAGGTCAACCACGTGGATAAAGTCTCTAACGCCCGTACCGTCGTGCGTTTCGTAATCGTTACCAAATACGCCAAGTTCTTTACGCTTGCCGATAGCAACTTGAGTGATATACGGGCAAAGGTTGTTTGGAATACCTTTTGGGTCTTCGCCTATTAGTCCCGACTCGTGCGCGCCAACGGGGTTAAAATATCTTAAAATTGCGATATTAAAACTCGGGTCTGCGTGATACAAGTCTTTAAGCATGTATTCAATAAATAATTTGGTGCTACCGTAAGGGTTAGAAGTAGATAGCGGAAAGTCCTCTTTAATAGGAACGCTCTTGGGTTTTCCGTAAACGGTTGCAGAAGAACTAAATACTAAATTTTTAACGTTATGGTCGCGCATTGCAAAGCATAAAACGAGCAAACCTTCTATGTTGTTTTCGTAGTATTCTAAAGGTTTTTCTACCGATTCGCCAACGGCTTTTAGCCCTGCGAAATTTATAACTGCGTCTATTTTATTTTCGGTAAAAATCTTATCTAAAATGGCTCTGTCGCGAATATCGCCTTCGTAAAATTTAACCTTTTTACCGGTGATTTTTTCTACGCGTCTGATAGACTCGAACTTACTGTTCATAAAGTTATCGATACTAACGACTTCGTGACCTGCGTTTAAAAGTTCAACAGTAGTGTGAGAGCCTATATATCCTGCTCCTCCAGTAACTAAAACGTTCATAACAATCTCCTTAAACTATAAAATTAAATGGTTTGAGCAATTCCAACCGATTGTAAAAATCTATCGAAACCCTTAAAGCCTTGTTCGTCTTTTTTAAACACAGAAGTGTTGCCCAAAATGTTTTTACATACCACGTTAACGTAGTTGGTAACTCTACTTTCGGCTTCCGCCTTATCCTTTGCCAAGCCTTCGCTAACTAGTTGCTTAATCATATCTCTATGAGCATAAAGGTAATTGTCTTGCTTTTCGAGTTCTTCGGGTTTATATTCGGTTGCCCCACAAAGAATATCGGCAATCATACCTAGTTGCTTTTTAAGTCTGCCCGGCAAGATGAATAAGCCCATAGCCTCTATTAAGCCTATACCCTCTTTCTTTATATTATGGTATTCGGGGTGGGCGTGGAACACGCCGTCGGGATAAGTTTCGCTAGTTATATTGTTTCTTAAAATCATATCGAAAATATAAGTCTTACCCTGTCTTCGGCACACGGGCGCTAAAGAGTTGTGTCTAACTCCGTCCGTTTGAGCCTTTATACCACACTCGGTATCAGAGAACTTTGCCCAACCTAGCACGATTTTTTTAGCGAGGCTTGCTATTTGGTTTCGGTTAGTGCTTTCTAGTCTGATTACGCTGTTGTACCAGTCCACCACGCCAACCTTAACCTTCTTAAATTCCTTGCTTTTGTATCCCCTTAAAAGTTTTGAAAGCGGGGCTTTGTGCATAGGCATAAGGTGTTCGCCGCCTTGGAAGTGTTCGTGGTTAAGTATCGAACCGCCTATTATAGGTAGCGCCGCGTTAGAACCTATCATATAGTTGGGGAAAAAGTCCACGAAATCTAGTAGTTTGTCTATGGTATCGTCTGCAATATGCATAGGAACGTGCGCTTCGGATATAGCAATCATATGCTCGTTGTAATACGCGTACGGCGAGTATTGAACGAACCAAGGCTCACCGCCCAACGTAAGCGAAATCGTGCGGATATTCTCTCTTGCAGGGTGAGTTGCAGTTCCCTCGAAACCCTCGTTTTCTTTACATAAAAAGCACGCCGGATAATTGCTCTTTTTAGACTTTGGCGCAGTTAAAAGTTTTGCAATCTCTTTATTGTCCTTTTCGGGCTTAGATAAATTGATGGTAATTTCTAAAAATTTATCGCCGTCGATATACTCCCACTTAAGATTTCTGCCTATCGCCGTTTTTTGAACGTAGTTGTTCTTTACCGAAAGGTTATAAAAGTATGCGCACGCCTCCTCTACACCCTGTTTTTCCTTAATCTCTAAGAAAGTACGGTTAACCTCCGAGGGTAACGGTGACAAAACGCCCATAATAAATGTGCTGTATAGATTTTGCGCGCCCTCCTCGCACAGTTTATTCTCTAGTGCAAAGCGTTCAATCTCGTCCACTAACTCGTCGGGCACGTCTAAACTCTCTACGTAGTCTATATTTTCAACCTTTTCGGCTGGCTCGCCGAGTTTGAATTCGCGAAGAAGTAGATTTCTATAATAAATTACGTCTCTGGGGCTTAAATGCAAAAATTTAACTGCGTATTTAAGCAACTTTTCTACTAGAATTTTGCCGTCAATCATTGCCGTTCTCCTTTTTTGAATAGTAATAATAAAATTTACACTCTTTGTTAGAGTTATATAGTTTTCTCTCTCTGTCGGGCTTTCGTCCGAAATATTTCGGAAAGGACTTTGCCGAAGTTATTACGAACGCCGACCAGCCGTCGTACCCTTTTAGCGCTTTACCTAAATTTTTATAGCACTCCTCAGCCTCGCGAATATCGTAAACTCTTTCGCCGTAGGGTGGGTTGGTTACTATCGTGCCACGAGGCGAGCTCGGAACGAAATCTTTTACGTCACGCCTAATAAACGATATCTTGTCGGCTATTTCCGCCCGTATGGCGTGGCGCTTTGCAAGTTTAATAGCCTTTTCGTCGATATCGCTACCGCAAAAGTCTATTTTTCTATCCCTCTTTTCTTTATCGCGAGCCTCCGTAACCGCTAAATCGTATAGCGATTTGTCAAAGTTCTTCCAGTCGTTAAACGCGAATTTCCTCTGCAAGTTGGGGGCAATATTTAGCGCTATTTTAGCGCCTTCTATAACCAAAGTTCCCGAACCGCAAAAAGGGTCAACGAAGGGGCGTTCCCAGTAAAAGTCGCTCATTAAAAGCAAGGCAGAGGCTAACGTTTCTTTAATAGGAGCAATTCCCACTAAATCGCGATATCCTCTTTTATGAAGCCCCACTCCGCTAGTGTTTAACATAAGCGTTACCTTATCCTTAAACACCCAAAATTCCACGGCGTACTCCGTCCCCATTTCCGAAAGCCTGGCCACTTTATAAGTCCTAGTTAGACTGTTGACTATTGCCTTTTTAATTATACTTTGGCATGCGGACACGGCGAACAGTTTACTCTTAACGCATTTGCCGTTTACTATAATTTTTGCGTTCTTTGGCAAATAGTCTTGCCAACGCACCTCGCTTGCGCCGTCGAAAAGTTGGTCGAAGGTTTCTGCGCTAAAAGAGGCTAGTTTAATGTACACTCTGTCTGCCGAGCGCAAGAATATATTGCATCTGGCCACGGCAAGGCTATCGCCCTCGAACTCTATTGCGCCGTTAATTGCGGGCGCGGAGGGATAGCCTAAACGTTCAAGTTCGGTTTTAACTGTTCTCTCTACGCCAGAGGCACAGGTTATTATTATATTTAGTTTTTCACCTTGCGCAAGATTTTCCATCATAATAATTTTAGAACAAATAAGTCAATAAATCAAGTGTTTTCTCAAACTTTTGCTCTTTAACTACTAGATAAAAAATTAAAAATACTTGTTTTTAATTTAATTGTGGTATATAATTATTAAGATAACAATTTTAGAGGTTTTTTATGGAACGAAATTCCACCTTAAAATACGGCAAAACCGCTTGGGAAAAAGGCTACTTTTTATACGCAACGCTATTTTGCGCTATCGCTCTAACCGTTTTGGTGTTTTGCACTCAATCTAGTTTGTTCGAGCGTATTGCTCAAACGGAAAACTGGAAGGTCTTTATTCTTTCTTGCACCGGCGTTTATATCCTTATAGGGCTTATACATACTGTTTACAGCGAAAAAAACAATCTTATGAATATGGCCGACGCTGTAATTATGAGCGTTATTCCCACTTGCGCTTTATATCTCGCTTACAGAATTTTTATCTTTAAAAGTTTTTCTTTGCCTTGGATTATTACGCTTAGCGTACTGCTAATTTTGGCAACTTTAATACTGGTAGTTAAGTGGTATAACTACGATAAATTTACCGATAACGAAGATGCTGAAATCGTTTATAAACCTTCTAGAATTAATTACTTTAAGGCGCTGTTTGCCAAGTTCCCTCTATTTTCTATTTTGATTTTAAGCGCTGTTGAACTCTGCGCGTTTATGGCTTTCGTTTGCCCTACTTTGCAAGAGTATTTCGGACTATTTAAACTTAACCAAAACCTAGTTAGCATTATTATTTGCTTGGTTTTACCCTTCGTTTACGTGGTGGCTAAAACCAACGACAAACATACCGTCGCTCTCGACGCCATACTCTTTTCCTCGTTTATTTCGCTACCCTTACTTTTCTTTTATATTTTCCTAACTCACGGGCTTAACGAAATGATGATTGCTTGGACGGTTGCGTTCGCCTTGGTAATTTTGTTTACCATTATGCGCTTTATGTGTTTCGACGTTTCGCTAGGCGCTACCGACTACGACGTGCTCAGCAAAAACCGTTTTATTTCGTATCTTAAAAATACCGAACATAATCACGGCGTTTTCTCGTCGCTCGCACTAGGTAGCGTACTTGCGCTATGCTTTAGCCACGTGTTCTCGCCCAGACACCTATATATGATTTCCGTTTTCTTGCTAAAAAACGGAATGCTGGCACACCCTGCTTTCTTCGTGGTTATAGTTCTATTTTTGGCAGTATATTTAACCTTGCCTATTTTGGGGCTTTTCGCCGTGGTAGGCATACCTGCAAAAAAAGTTCATTTTGGAGATTTTTCAGTAATTACCCTAATATCTTTTTCGGCTCTATCTTTAATTTGCGTAATCGACAGTTTCTCGGTAACGAGAACTATAATCTCTAGTCTTTGCCTACTGATTTCACTATCCGTACTAGTTGCAAGAATAAACAGGGTTTACCCCAAAAACTAGTCTATAAATTTAACCCAACGAAAAAAGAACGGACAACGTCCGTTCTTTATTTTTTATAATTGGTTATTTTGTTTTTTTGTTTTTAACGAGGGTATATACCCAGCGATATAAAAACACGTACGCTACTACTGCAAAGCCTAAAAGTATGGTTAAAACTATCCATAAATTAAAACGAACTCTAAAAGCCCCTTTAACTCTGCCCTTGCAAAACGCCGCCATAGGCAACGAGATATGTTGAATACTGCACAAAAACAATGTAATACGTATAGCTGTTTTAGTGGGTTTTGACTTCTTATGCAAAGGGTTATTATCTTAATAATTTCGAACCCGTCTTAATGCGTTTTTATTTTACTTGAGTTTTACCGAACTTTTCTGCCAGTATTTACCTGCGCGAGCGCACGTAAATATAGTTAATTATTTCTTGTATTATATTGACAAAGTACGATAATTTTTGATAAAATAAACGTGTATGCTTGGAGGGATATGGTGAAGAAAAATTTTAGTGGCAGGTCTGCGCCTAAACTTTTTAGTTTCTTAGATTTAATTCCCTACGCGGTATTAGCGCTAACGCTGGTTGCCCTCTTCGTCTTTTTGGTAGTATTGCCAAAGACTTCTAAAGCAGACGGATTTAAAATTGAACTTTACGGCAAGCAAATTGCCACTTACGATTACGCAACTAAAACCCTATCCGTTGAAAAAGGTTACGAGGCTAATTTTGAAATCGAAGGCGACTCGATTACCGTTTACACCGACCAAAACCGAATGGATTTTAACGTAATAACTATAGACGCTAAAAACCGCTCGGCTAAAATTAGCGAGGCAAACTGCTCCGCGTCTAAAGACTGCGTTTACACCCCTGCTCTAAAGGGTACGGAGGGCGCTATAATATGCGCTCCGCACGCGCTTAAGGTCGTGCCTATTTCGTTCAATAATATGACGCCACCTCAAACGGGAGGTGCAAAATGAAAGTAAGGCTTAAAAAACTAACCCTTTGCGCAGTTTTAACCACTTTTGCGCTAATCGCCTTTTTACTAGAAGGGCTTTTACCCCCGTTGTTCTTACCGGGCGCAAGGCTCGGACTTTCTAACGTGTTTATTCTTTTATGCGCGTACGCGAGTGGAGGTTGGTACGCCGCAGCCTGTCTAACCGTAAAGATTTTGCTGGGCAGTATCTTTTCGGGAAATATCTCCTCTATTATGTATTCTTTGCCGGCGGGCTTAATTTCTTTAGGACTTGAGATATTACTGATTTTTGGAGTTAAAAAGGTCAGCCTGCTTTGCACTAGTATAGTCGGTGCAACCGTAAACGTAACCGTGCAAAACTTGGTTTTCTGCTTGGTTACGGGCTACCAAGAATACCTTAGTTTTTTACCCTACCTTGCTTTGACGGGCATCATTGCCGGAGCAATGGTGGGAATTACCGTTTATTTGTGTTTGATTAAACTTCCCTCTAAATTTTTTAAGGGAGTTGAATAAAAAGGAGAACGTATGAGTTTAAGAAAAGGTAAAAATTACCCGTACGGAATACACGTGCCGGACAAGAAGGCGCTTACGGCAAACGCCGTAATCGAAAAAATGCCCGCGCCTAAAAAAGTGTATTTAAGTATGAGCCAGCACATAGGCGCGCCGGCTATCCCCGTGGTTAACGTGGGTGATAAGGTCAATAAACGACAACTTATCGGCGAAGCAAGCGGTGCAATTTCGGCTAACGTATATTCTTCCATCTGCGGTACGGTTACCGCTATTGAAGATATCGTTACGGGTAACGGACAAAAAATGAAATACGTCGTTATAGAAAACGACGGCAGAACGGACGAAATTTTCTTTGACCAAATTAAAGATTTCGAACCAGACACTATTATCGAAAGAATACGCCTTGCAGGTATCGTAGGTCTTGGCGGAGCAGGTTTCCCAACAGCAGTAAAACTTAAACCTGCAACCAAACTAAACGCGCTAATTATAAACGGCGCGGAGTGCGAGCCCTATTTGACCTGCGACTACCGTCTTATGATTGAAAACACCGAGGACATTTACAGAGGTATTAAATACGCCGCTAGAGCGCTCGGTATAAACAGAATTATTATCGGTATCGAGGCAAACAAGCCCAACGCGATTAAGGCTTTTGAAAAATATCCCGATTTAGAAGTGGTAGTTCTTAAAAAGCAATACCCAATGGGTAGTGAAAAGCACTTAATCTACTGCACTACGGGCAGAAAAGTCCCCTGTGGCAAGATGCCGTTCGACGTGGGCGTTTGCGTTCAAAACATAAAGACTATGATAGCCGTTAAGCACGCTATCGAAGACAATAAGGCGCTATCTTCTACCGTTTTAACCGTTAGTGGCGAGGGAATTAACACTCCAAAAAACCTCCGCGTTCAACTAGGCACTCCGTTAGAAGATATAATCGCTTACTGCGGTGGCGCTAAAGAGGGCGTTACCAAAGTTATTGCAGGTGGTCCTATGATGGGCAAGGGTTTAATTAGCCTAACCTCATACACCAGAAAGACCGATTCGGGCTTTTTATTCTTAACCGAGGGCGAAACCTCGCTAAAGAGTTCTACCAACTGTATTAACTGCGGAATGTGCGCTAAAAACTGCCCTATGAGGCTTATGCCTATGTACATAGAAAGTTTTGCTATTGCAGGGGATTATTTGGGCGCGGAAAAATACGGCGCTATGAACTGTATCGAGTGTGGCTCTTGCGCGTATAACTGCCCTGCTAAGCGCTCGTTAGTTCAAAGTATTCAATCGGCAAAATTCCACATAAAGGAGATGAAGAAAAATGGCAAATAGTATTTTAGCGTATTCCTCCTCCCCTCACGTGAAAAACCCAAAAACGACCAAAAGTATTATGATTGACGTTTGCATAGCCTTGCTCCCTGCATGCGTTATGGGCGTCGTTTATTTCGGTCTTAAGGCGCTTTTAATTTTGGTGTTAGCAGTTTTAAGCGCAGTAGCAAGCGAATTTATCTACCAACTAATTTGTGGCAAAAAGTTTAATCAAATTACAAAGGATTTCGACTTTTCTTCTTGCGTAACCGGATTATTACTCGGTATGGTGCTAGGCGCTCAATCGCCTTGGTACGTTCCCGTTCTTGGTAGCGCGTTCGCTATTATCGTAGTTAAAATGCTTTTCGGTGGCACGGGCAAAAACCTAGTTAACCCTGCTATTACGGGCAGAATTTTCGTGTTCATGTCCTTTACTGCTATTCTTACTAGCGGTTGGGTGCTTCCAAAAATCGGTTTAATCGGCGGTGGTAACGCTATGGTTAACCCCGAAACGGGCGCAACCATTTTAACCAATACGTTCGACGCAGAATACGGTCACCTTTTATCCGTTTCTAATCTAGATTTGTTCTTGGGTACGGGTATCGTCGGTTGTATAGGCGAAACTTGTAAACTTGCACTTCTCGTCGGCGCAATCTACCTAGCGATTAAGGGCGTTATCAATATTATATATCCCCTAATCTACGTAGCAGTTTGCGGTTTAACGTCGGTAGCGCTTGCAGGTTTTGACTTTAGTTGGTTCTTACCGTCTATTTTATCGGGTGGTTTAATACTAGGCGCGTTCTTTATGGCAACCGACTACGTTACCACGCCCAACACCACGCTTGGCAACGTGATTTACTTTATACTTTTAGGCTTGTTAACTGCGGGACTAAGATTTGCCACCAAAATCGAAGTAGTTTCTTTCGTTATTTTACTCGGCAACCTAGTAGTTCCACTAATCGACAAGTTTATAATAAATAAACCCTTCGGTGCTTTGAAAAAAGCAAAGAAGAAAGGAGCGTAACTATGGCGTTTTTTAAAAGCACTTGGTTCAAATGTATATCCGTTCTTCTTGCAATATCTTTAATAGCCGGTGGCTTGCTAGCCGTGCTAAACGACGTTTTATACGTTGACAGCGCAGAAAGAACGGCAAGAGCAATGACTAAAATTTACGGCGAGGCTAAAGAAATTTTAAAAGAAAACGTGATTTTCGACGTTGACGACGCACCGGACGGCAAACCGTTAGACAGCACTTACGGAACTATCAATAAGATTTACATAATAGGCGACGAGGCTAGTGGCAACTTTGATATGGTATATCAAACTTCGGGCAAAGAAGGCTACAAGGGCGGTACGATAACCCTTTGGCTTAAGGTTGTGGTTACCGACTTTAACTTTGCGGGCGCTAAACTAGACAAGGTCGTTTTAGAAAGTTACGATAAGCAAACGCTAATGGGCAAATTCGACGCTATGTATTACGAACAATTCGTAAAACTTTACGAGTCGGGCAAACTCTTTACGGCAAACCCAAAGAAAAACCCCGACAAAACGGCTAACGTAATTACGGGCGCAACTAAATCTTCAAACGCTAGTTGCAACGCCGTTAACTGCGTTATAGAACATCTTTCAACTTTTACTTTAGGAGGTAACGATTAATGAAAACTAACTTTAAAAAAATCGCTACCGACGGCGTGATAGCGTCTAACCCCACCTTAAAACTGGTTTTAGGCACTTGCCCCACCCTAGCGCTTACCACGGTTGCTATGTAC
>JAFZIB010000094.1 GCA_017554545.1 Clostridia bacterium | reverse complement strand
CACGCAAAACAATTAATAGATACTTATAAAGACGCTCTTTTGTTATACGAAGTTGCAATTTTAAGTGGATTTTCTGATTACGTATATTTTTCTAGAAGATTTAAAAAGTTTACAGGGCTATCGCCACAAGAGTATAAAAACAGCAAATAAAAAACCGCGTTGCTAAAGCAACGCGGTTTAACTTAATTTATAACAAAAAATAGATTCTTTACGATAAAGAAAATAATCACTTTTTAAATTTTGTTAACCATTTATTATTTTTATAAAGTAATATTGTGCTAAGCCCGTAACTAATGCACCCTAAAAACATAAAAACTAAGCCTTTCATTTGAGATAACATATTTTTGTAGTGATTGATTTTTTTTCTCATAATTATTCTCTCTAATTGCTTAAAAATTTAACTTATAATTGATTATGCCACATTAAACCAAACTTTGTGCTTTTTATAAGAATTTATAAAAAAAATCGATAAAATTGTCAAATTCTATCGATTTTAATTTGAAATTATCTTTATTTTTTTAATTCATCTAAAAAATACGCGTTAGAATATGCTTTTTTTCCATATTCATCAATTATTGTAATTCTAACGTATTCGGAAACTTCGTGAGGAACGTATTCAGCAGAAGTAATTAATTCACCACCCCACTCTCTTAAAAAAGCTTTACCCCTAGCAGGCCAAGTGGTAAAAAGAATTTTGTCAGCAGGAGAGGTTTCAACGTGAATTGCGCCGTTTTCATAATAAAGTTCTTTAATTTCAGGACCTTCGCTAGAATAAAAATTACCATCTTTCAGCGCTTTTGCAATTGTAGGATAATCTAGTTGTTCTGCCTTTATCATTGTCCATGCGCCAGCACAACCCCTTGCCCTTGCTTCTTGCGTTGTATGGCTATCGTCTGCAGCAATACAATAAATACGCTTTCCAAGACGAAGCATATCATCATAAACTCTATCGTTATACTCGCTAATACCCGTTTTAACGTTTGATAAAGCGTTCATAATTTCCATTGCGTGCATTCCGTTATAGTTTGAGTATTGCGGATAACTTTCTTGCGACCACGCAGGGTGGTTATATACCACGAAAAAATTTTCTTTTACAGCACCTTCAATCATGGCGTTAATACCATCTATTGAATAAACCCTTTCAAAGTCTGGCTTGCTTTCATCTACTTTTAATTTTTCTCTCGGCCAACCCGGAGCAGCAATATACTTTTCCCTGTGATATAGCAGTTGAGTGTCAATGTTTTCATCTAATGCGATGCAGCCCAAGTGACATACAAGTGGATAATTATGTGGGCAATTTAAATCGTGTATGCCAAGTTCCACTGCAGTTAATGCAAGAAAATTTTCATCAGTAAGTTCTTTATGAGAAACCAATCTTTCATGGTCGGAATACGCCAGTATCGAATACCCTTTAGACATATATACTTTCTTAAAGGTTTCTGGGTCGCTACCACCATCGGAAACATTCGTATGTAAATGAAGATTTGCCTTATAAAATTTACCTTGCTTGGGCAATAAATATTTTCTCATTTTTTACTCCTACAAACTAAACTACGTTTTATTTTAAAAGAAATTTAAAAACCAACTAAAACCATTGGTTTTTTTATAAATTTTTTATATAACTTAATTATTTAATTCCAAAATTTTCTAAAACGTAATCCATATCTTTATCGCCTCTGCCCGATAGGTTGATTAAAACCGAGCCCTTTCCCATGGTTTTAGCAAGTTTCATTCCGTACGCAACGGCGTGAGAACTTTCTATCGCAGGGATAATGCCTTCTAAACGAGAAAGGGTGTAAAACGCCTCAATCGTTTCCTCGTCGTTAACTACGTCGTATTTAACTCTGCCAAGGTCGTGTAAAAATGCGTGCTCAGGGCCGGACGATGGGTAATCTAGTCCGCTTGCAACCGAGTAAACGGGAGCGGGCTCGCCCTTTTCGTCTTTAAGCATAATACTGTTAAAGCCGTGCATAATTCCTTCGGTACCGTATTTTAGGCTTGCAGCGTGGTCACCCAACTTTTCGCCTCTGCCAAGAGGTTCAATTCCGTATATGTCAACGGGGTCGTTTAAAAAGCCCGAAAACATACCCATTGCATTACTGCCACCACCTACGCAAGCAACTACCGCGTCGGGAAGTTCGCCCGTCATAGAGGTGAACTGTTCTCTCGCCTCTATACCTACGACGCTTTGGAAATCTCTAACCATCAAGGGGAAGGGGTGTGGGCCTAAAACCGAGCCTATGCAATAGATTGCAGTTTTATATTCTTTAGCGTAGGCTTCGAACGCAGCGTCAACGGCCTCTTTTAAGGTTGCTAAACCGTGTTTAACTTCAATAACGTTTGCGCCTAAAATTTTCATACGGGCAACGTTCGGCGCTTGTTTCTTAATATCCACCGAGCCCATATAGATGTCGCACTCTAGCCCAAAATAAGCGGCTGCGGTAGCGAGGGCAACGCCGTGTTGACCTGCGCCCGTTTCGGCAATAACCTTCTTTTTGCCCATATATTTAGCAAGAAGCGCCTCGCCCATACAATGGTTTAACTTGTGCGCGCCCGTGTGGTTTAAGTCCTCTCTCTTAACGTAGAGTTGAACGCCCGTGCCTATGCTGTTAGAAAGCCTTTCTAAATAAGAAATAGGGGTAGGTCTGCCTTGGAATTCGCGTCTGATTTTTCTAAGTTCGGCGATAAACTTAGAAGATTTACAAATGGTAAAATACGCGTCGGTAATTTCCTTAAGCGCAGTTTTAAGCTCGTTTGAAACGTAGCAACCACCGTATTTTCCAAAAAAACCATCTTTAGAGGGGTAATTTTTAAAATAAGTATCAAAATCTATTCCGTTAAAATTCATAATAATTCTCCTAATTAATATTTAATGTTTTTTGATTTTTCGGCGTTAGCCGTTAACCGCGCTACGCCATCGCTTAGTTAATAAAATCATAAATTTCTCCTTAACCACTTAGTAAATAAAAAAATCCTCGGCAGAAAAACTGCCAAGGACGAACAAACTTAATTATCCGTGGTGCCACCTTGATTCACGAAACTCGTGCACTTTAGATACCATCATATCTTAGGCTGTAACGAAGCCATACGTCGCAGAATACTCGGCGGTTGCCTTTGACTGCGCCCTCAGCGGTCCATTTGCTAACTAGTTTCTAACCCTACTCTCAGCAACGAGGGTTCTCTGTGTAGTCTTGTTTAGCGTTATCACCGCATCAACGGTTTAAGTTAAAAAAAGTATAACACGATAAAATCTATTTTGTCAACTTTTTTTGCGTTTTTATAAAATTTTTAATCGTTTAGGTTTATTTCGGCGTATAGCATTATGCAAGATAACGCGCAAATTGCCGCCGTTTCGGTGCGCAAAATGCGCTTTCCCAGCGATATGACTCGCGCGTTCGGTAGGCTTAGTAGTAGTTCAATCTCCTTTTGGTCAAATCCGCCTTCAGGCCCTATAAACACGCCTACTTTTTGGTTTTTACATAGTTCTTTTAACGCCGTTAGCGTGTCTGCCATACCGTTTTTGTTTTCGTAAGGAATTAAAAGCAGGTCAAATTCGGTTGCCAAAGATAAAAATTGTTTAAAAGACAGGGGTAAACTAACTTCGGGGACAACCGAGCGTTTACTTTGTTTGCCCGCGCTCTCGCTTATGGCTTGCCATCTATCGCGTTTAGACTCTTTTTTCTTATCTTCAATCTTAATTACCGAACGAGCAGTCTGAACGGGTATAATCTTATTAACGCCAAGCTCAACTGCCTTTTGAATTATAAGTTCTAGTTTATCGCCCTTAGGAAGACCTTGAATAAGGGTAAGGTCTAAAGGCAATTCGGTGTCTAAATAGTTTTGTTCTATAATTTTTGCAGTAAGGTAGTCGCTAAAAATCTCGTGGATTTCACACAAATCGTTTTTGCCCGAATAAGAAACTAAAATCCTATCGCCCGTTTTTTTGCGCAAAACCGAAACTACGTGATTAAAGTCGCCACCTTCTATAATATATAGATTATTACTCGGGGGATTAGTAACGAAAAAATTATACATTTATATTCTCCTAAAACACTAGCATTATAGCATTACAGAAGTTAAAAATCAACCCTACTAAAATAAAAAAGAATGTATAACTTGCGAAAATTAGGCAAAAATAAAAGTATAAAAAGTGGAGGTGCTATTATGAGCAAAAATATGTTGACCACAAAAGAGGCAACGCTTATTCACGACTTATTGTTGTACGAAGAAAGCGCGTGCAAAAAAGCAAGGCTATACTCTAAAACGGTAACCGATTCTAAATTATCGGAAGCAATGAACAAACTTGCCGACTGTCACCAAAAGCGTTTTAACGCGCTTTTAGGATTGTTATAAGGAGGAAATTATGGCAAACTACAAAAAAGATACCACTCTAAACGAAAAAGATACCCTTCAAGATATGCTTAATCTAGAAAAAGCGTTGGTTAAGGTATATGCAACGGCAATTACCGAAGGTTGTAGTAGAGGTTATAGGTCTTTAATTAAGACGCACTTAACCGAGCAAATCGCTGACCAAATGGACGTTTTTATGCTAATGACCGAGTGCGGATACGCTAAGGTAGAATCTGCTCCAAAGGAAACTCTTTGCGAACAAAAAAAGACGTTTGAACAAGTTAAATCTCAACTTGGCTAAGGAAAAAGAAACAATAAAAAGGCACGGCTAGTTAGCCGTGCCTTTAATTTAGTAATAATTATTCAGCGGTAGTTTCGCTAGATACTTCTTCTTTGTAAATCTTTTTACAAACGATTTTCGTAACGATAAGAGAGCCAATCATAATAGCGATTGCTATGGGTAGAGCAACGTACCAAACGGGAATAAATCCTGCGATAATATAGCAGAAGAAAGAAACGACTGCAACGAATAACGCGTAGGGGAGTTGAGTTGAAACGTGGTTGATATGTTCGCACTCTGCGCCCGCAGACGACATAATCGTAGTATCTGAAATGGGCGAACAGTGGTCGCCACAAACAGCGCCTGCAAGACAAGCAGAAATACCAACTACCATCATTTCGGGATTAGCGGGGAACATGTGTTGAACGATAGGAATTAGAATACCGAACGTACCCCAAGACGTGCCCGTAGCAAAAGCGATTACGCAAGCAACCAAGAAGATAACTGCAGGTAATAACTTAGCAAGCGCTTCGGGGAAGTTTGCCATCATGGTTTCAACGAAACCGGCAGCGTTTAAGTCGCCGTTGGTAATATTCTTAAGCGCGGTAGCGAAAGTAAGAATAAAGATTGCGGGAACCATTGCGATAAAGCCTTTTGGAAGAGCCTTCATTGCGTCGCCAAAAGCAACTACCTTGCGAAGAGCAAAGTAAACTACGGTGAATAGTAAAGCAACCAAACCGCCCCAGGGAAGACCAACGTAAGCGTCGGTGTTACCGAAAGACGCGATAAATTTACCGGTGAACTCAGGGTCTTCGCCAAAGAAACCGCCAACGTAAATAAGTGATATAACGCATAGTGAGATAAGAACTAAAATGGGTAATATAAGGTCAATAACTCTGCCTTTAGAACTTTCTTCATCCGCAGCAGAAGAAGAAACCTTTTTACCGCTAAACAAGTCGCCGTTCATTGCGTTGATTTCGTGTCTTCTCATAGGGCCAAAGTCTATTTTCATAACTACTAAAGCGATAATGAATATTAAGGTCAAAAGCGAATAGAAGTTAAAGGGGATAGCCGCAACGAAAAGTTGTAAACCCGACTTAAAATGTTCGGTAGTAGCAGCATAGTCGTTAACTGCAGCCGCCCAAGACGAGATAGGTGCTATCATACAAATAGGCGCGGCGGTAGCGTCGATAAGGTAAGCAAGTTTAGAACGAGAAATCTTATGCTTATCGGTAACCGGGCGCATAACCGTACCAACGGTTAAGCAGTTAAAATAGTCGTCGATAAAAATGAAAACGCCTAAAACGAAGGTGCAGATTGCAGCGCCTGCTTTAGATTTAACGTGGTTTTTTGCCCATTCGCCAAACGCCCTAGAGCCACCTGCTTTATTGATTAGAGCAACTAAAATACCTAGTTCGATAAGGAAGATAAAGATACCTGCGCTGTCTGAAACGGCTGTGGTAAGACCAGTGCCGATAATGGTGTCGATAGTTTGTGCGGGACGCCATTTTGCAGCCAAGATTGCGCCGGACAAAATACCGAAGAATAGCGAACTAAACACTTCTTTGGTGATGAGCGCCAAACTGATTGCGATAAGCGGTGGCAATAACGCCCAAGCCGTGCCGGTAACTTCGCTAGTGGTGGTCGCTAATATTAAAAGCGCAACAATCACGGCAGAAGCAACCATAAGAGCAATGCTCTTTTTGTTAAAAAACTTCTTTTCGTTTAACATTTTTTTACTCCTTTGTAAAAATTTGAAAATTAAAATGCCACGGTGCATTAAAACCGTGGCGAAAATCCAAGTTTAAATAGCACTCCATACAAAGTATGACAGTTGCAAAAGTGTTCCCCTTGCACCCAGCGCGTTTGCTTTGGGCTAAAGCAAATTTGCTTCGGCGATAATTCCCTTACCGCAAACATATAAGCCCGTTTGCGTTATAATAATTACCGCGCCTCTATTTTACTCGTCTAATATATAATGTTTTAGGGCGTTTGTCAATAAGTTTTTAATTTTTTTACTAAAAGAAAGTCAAAAAAGTTGCAAAAACCGTTCGTAAGGTGTAATATGTAGGTAAGAAGGTTTTCGGTCAACACTTCTATAAAACAACCGACAAAGCGTTAAAAAAGTTAACTCTTTTCGGTTTTAGACCAAAAGGAGTTATTTTTTTATGTCTAAAACAACTATAAAACTAGCAAGAGCAGGCGTTATAGCAGGGCTATATTGCATATTGTCGTTAATAACCTTGCCCATATCGGGCGGGGCTATACAGTTTAGGCTTTCGGAGGGGTTAAATCTGCTCCCTATACTTTTCCCCGAGGCAATACCCGCCTTGTTTATAGGGTGTTTACTGTTTAATTTTTTGTCGGGGCTTGCTTTTTACGACGTCGTGTTAGGAAGTGTAATCACGCTAGTTAGCGCCGTTTGCGTATATTTGGTGGGAAAAGCAATTAAAAACGACTTCGTTAGCGCGCTAATATGCGGTATATTTCCTATACTATTAAACGCTTTCGGGCTACCGCTTATTTGGCTGTATTTGTGCGACGGGTTAGCGTTCGCCTACTGGTTGCAAGTGGTATTTTTAATAATTAGCCAAAGCATTTCAATCTATTTGGTGGGAATTCCAACGCATCTTTACCTTAAAAGGTTAAAAGACAAAAAAATTAAGTATTTCGAATAAAAGCGGCAAATAAAAAACAGCCTTAGTTAAGGCTGTTTTTTACTTAGTCCATTCTTGCGAAAGGTCTATATACTACCCAGTAGAAGATTAGCCATAAACCTGCTAAACCTACTAAGGAGTAAATAACCCTCGAAATCATTGCGCCGGCACCCATGCCGAAAATCATGCCTACTAGGTTAAAGTTAAACAACCCGATAAGTAGCCATACGATTGCGCCGATGATAACTAAACTAAAAGAAATAATCGTAGTTATTTTCATAATTATCCCCCTAAACGAATTGTGTGCATTAAAACGGAAAAATATACTAAAAAATAAAAACGCTTAAATAAAAGCGTTTTCTAAAACTAATTTATCAAAATCAATACTTTCAACGAAGTCGCTAGCCCCGAACCTAACCACGTTGTATTTAGCGTAGTTAAAAAGGTGAGTTTTAATAACCACGGGCGTGGGAATATCTAAGGTTTCGCAAATTTCGCAAACGTAGGAAAAAAACTCCGAGTAATCCATAGGTGACGATTTTTCAAAAAGCGTTTGATTGATAATTTTGTCGTTTTTTATAACCTTTGCCCAAATTCTAATCATAATTAACCTCTTTAACGAAACTATGTTAACATAAATGGAAGGTAAAATCAATAAATCATTGACAAAAGGCGTATAAAATATTAAAATAAAAAAAATCGTTAATAAAACGGTTCGCCATAAGGCGAAGGAGGAAATTATGGATAACTTAAAAACTAAACTAGTTAAACTACTTAGCGAAAATGCAAGATACACTTTCGTGGAACTTGCTCAAATGCTCTGCGTTTCTCAAGAAGAAGTCGCCACGGCGGTCGCCCAACTAGAAAAGGATGGAGTTATCGTAAAATATTCTGCGATTATCAATAACGAAATGGCAAAGGACAAAGGCGTTCAAGCGTTAATAGAGGTTAAAGTTGCGCCTCAAAAGTTAAACGGATTTGATTTTTGTGCCGAAGAAATATATAACTTCCCCGAAGTTCGCAGTTTGTATTTAATGAGCGGTGGTTTTGACCTAGCAATTTTCGTTGACGGAAAGGATATTACCGACATAGCCAAGTTCGTTTCGGAAAAATTATCCATTATCGACGGAATAGTAGGCGTTGCAACCCACTTCGTTTTAAAAACCTATAAAATCGAAGGTCAACTAACCCGTCTTCCAGAAAAAAGAAAAAGGGAGATTTTTCAAGCGTGAGAAATTTTGTAAATAAAAAAGCCCAAAGTCTTGCTCCGTCCGGAATAAGAAAATTCTTCGATTTGGCGCAAGGCAGAGACGACGTTATCTCGTTAGGCGTGGGCGAACCCGATTTTATTACGCCTTGGGAAATCCGCAACGCAGGCATATCTGCAATTAAAAAGGGGTACACCCAATACACCTCTAATAAGGGTTTAGTTGAACTTAGAAGGGAAATTTCTAAATACCTTCTACAAAGATTTAACGCAAAATACGATAAAGACGATATTATAATAACCTTGGGCGCAAGCGAGGCGATAGATTTAGTTTTAAGAGTCGTAGTAGAAGAAGGCGACCAAGTGTTAGTGCCCGACCCTAGTTACGTTTCGTATAAACCTTGTATAGAACTGTCTGGTGGCGAGGCCGTGTCCGTTCCCTGTTCGGGCGAAAACGGATTTAAGTTAACCCCCGAAATGCTAGAAAGCGTTATAACCGAAAAAACTAAGGCTATAATTTTCCCATACCCAAACAACCCCACGGGCGGGATTATGGAGAGAGAATATATCCAAAAAATTATACCCGTTATACTTAAACACGACCTATTAGTAATTGCCGACGAAATTTACGCCGAATTAACCTACGGCGAGGAGCATTGTTCAATAGCGTCGTTTAGCGAGTTGGCAGGCAGAGTAGTGCTTATTAGCGGTTTTTCTAAATCGTTTGCAATGACCGGCTGGCGTATAGGATACGTATGCGCTCCCAGCGAAATTACCGGCGCAATGTTAAAAGTGCATCAATACACGGCTATATGCGCGCCTATATTCTCGCAATACGCTGCGTTAGAGGGGCTTCTTTGCGGTGCGGAAAACGGATACAGTTCGGTTGGCGAAATGAAAGAAGAATACGACAGGCGCAGAAGATTTATGTTTAACGCCTTTAGCCGTATCGGGCTTAGTTGTTTCGAGCCCAAAGGCTCGTTCTACATATTCCCGTGCGTTAAGAGTACGGGTATGACGGGCGAAGAATTTGCGTCTAGACTACTTAAGGAAAAGGGCGTGGCAGTCGTTCCGGGCGTTGCTTTCGGCGAGTTCGGTAGGGATTATATAAGGTGCTCTTACGCCTATTCGCTAGACAATCTGACAAAAGCGGTTGCAAAGATAGAAGAATTCGTTAAGGGCTTAAAATAAAACTGTTTTAGGAAAAAGATAATGCAAGAAAAATTAAGGCTTTTAGAGGCAATGGACGTGTATCTGCCCGACGTTGACGGGGTTATAAACTGTATGCACAATTATTGCTTAAATATCAACGACAAAACCGTGCTTACGGTTGCCGTTCCAAAAAACAGAAAGGGATACGTAGATATTCAGCCGTATTCAATTTTGCGTTGCAAAAGTATTCACGTGCCGTTTTTGAACGATTACTACGGTTTTCCTAACAGCGACAGGGCTTTTAAAAAGAAAATCAGGGAAAGAGAGTTTGATATAATACATTGTCACTCGCCCTTTAATATGACTAATTTCGTGTTAAAAGAGGCTAAAAGAAGGGGAATACCCGCGGTTGCGACCTTCCACTCTAATATGCGTCCGATATTTAAGAGCATATTAAAATCAAAGATTATAACCGAAATGTGTATGAGGCACTTGGGCAGAAAATACAACAAGTTCGACGAGTGTTTCGTGTGTTCGCCCCTCGTAGAAGAACAGTTGCGTTCCTTTGGATATACGGGCAAGGTGACCTATTTGCCTTTCGGTACGGACTTTAAAAAATGCGAGTGCGTAGAAGAAAATCGCCAAAAAGCCAACGAGATATTTAATATTAAACCCGACCAACCGGTATTTATCTACGTGGGCAGGGTTATGAAATTAAAGCGCATAGACTTTATACTTCGCAGTCTTAAGATTGTTAAAGATAAAGGCGTAGATTTTAAGTTTTATATAGTAGGTAAAGGCGCGGAGAGTGAAAAACTGAAAAAACTGTCCAAAAAACTCGGTTTTACCGACGAGCAGGTTATATTTACCGGCTTTTTACCCAGAGAGCAGTTCCCTATAATATTTTCTAGAGCCGACCTATTGCTATTTCCATCGTTATACGACAATTTCGGTTTAGTAAAAGTGGAAGGCGCGTCGTATAAAACGCCGGGGTTATTTATTAAAAACTCTTGCGCGGGCTACGGAATAACCGACGGGGTTGACGGATACCTATCCGAAGACGACGAGCAATCGTTTGCCGAAAAGATTATAGAGGCGACTAATAGTGGCAGACTTAAAGAAGTGGGCGAAAAAGCAATGGAAAACTGCTATATTAGTTGGGCGGAATGTACCGATATTCTATACGACAGATTAGTAGAAATAGTAAAAGAAAGAAAAGACTTAAATGATAATAAGAAGTAAAGCACCGCTAAGAATAGGTCTTGCCGGAGGCGGAACGGACTTAGAAAGTTACAGCCAAAAACACGGTGGCGCGGTATTTAACGCCACCATAGGTATGTACGCTTACTGCACTATTTGTCCCACCGACGACGGCATGATAAGAATTATCGCGCACGATAATAAAAACAGTTTGCAAACCAAGGCGACTAGCGAACTAAAGACTTCGGGCGATAAACTTATTCTGCACCGTGGCGTGTACAACCGAATAGTAAAAGATTTTAACAAAGGCAAGCCTTTGTCTTTTATTATGTCAACCAGCAACGACGCGCCCGTTGGCTCGGGGCTGGGCACTTCGTCCACTATGGTAGTGGCAATTTTAGAGGCGTTCGACTGTTGGCTTAATTTGGGATTAACCAAAGAACAAAAGGCGCAACTTGCCTACGATATTGAAAGAAAAGATTTAAATTTGGCAGGTGGCAAGCAAGACCAGTATTGCGCCGTTTACGGTGGAATAAACTATATGCAATTTCTTACCGACGGTAGCGTGGTAGTAGAAAAACTAGAAATCGACAACTCGAGCAAAAACGAACTTGAATCTTCTATGCTTTTGTATTATAGCGGAAAGAGTAGAAGTTCTGCCAACGTTCAACTTGCGCTTGCAAAAAATATAATAGACAGTCAAAAAGAAGTAGTTAAAACGGGTTCTCAAACGGCGCTTAACGCTATGGACAACTTAAAACTTAACGCGAGTGCTATGCGAGAGTGCGTGTTAAACGGCGATAACGACGGCATAGCGAGCTTACTTCGCAAAGGTTGGGAGGACAAGAAAAAAACTTCTAGCGTAGTATCTAACGTAGAACTAGAAAAAACCGTTAACTACGCCTTAAAGCACGGCGCGGACGCCGTAAAAGTTTCGGGCGCAGGCGGTGGAGGATTTTTGCTATTGTATTGCAATCCTATACATAGACATAGGCTAGTTAACGCTATGAACAGGCTTTCCGGCAAAGTGTATCCGGTAAAACTCACGGCGCAAGGCGCTCAAAGTTGGACGATTACGGGGGACTTGAAATGGACGCTCTAATATCGGCAGGCGGAAAGGGTACGCGCCTAATAGAATTAACGGGTGACGTAATTCCAAAGCCTATGGCAAAAATTAACGGTAAACCCGTGATTGAGCGAGCCGTAGAACGCCTTAGCAAATACGGAATAAAAAAGATATATATCTCGGTAGGACATCTTGCCGAGAAAATTACTTCCTATTTAAAAAACGGAGAAAAGTGGGGGGTAGAAATAGAATATATTACCGAAAACGAGCCATTAGGCTCGGGCGGAGCGCTGTATTATCTTAAGGGCAAGGTAAATGGCGATTTCGTGGTGTGTTCGGGTGATACCGTTTTCGACGTGGATTTAAGTAAAATGAACGCCTACCATAAAAGACGCAAGGCGCTCGTAACTATGTTAACCCACCCCAACGCCCACCCCTACGATAGCGACGTTATAATTTGCGACCGTTTTAATAGGGTTAAGGGTATATCCAAAAAGAACGAACATCAAGGCTTTTACCCTAATAACGTAAACGCAGGGTTTTTTATAATTAATTCAAAGGCGCTAGATTATTTCGACCAACCTAAAAAGGTCAATTTAGAGCACGACTTTATTCTTTCTCATATAAATAAAAACAGCCGAGTTTACGCGTATAAAAGTCCCGAATACGTTAAAGACGTGGGCTCGCCCCAAAGGTTTTTTAATGCAGAAAAGGATATCGAGAGAGGTCTGGTTGAGGCTAGGAATTTATCTAAAAAGCAAAAGGCGATATTTTTAGATAGAGACGGCACTATAAACGAGTACAACGGCTTTATCAACACGCCCGACGGCTTAAACTTAGTGCCCGACGCGTGCGAGGCTATAAAGAAGATAAACGATAGCGGATATCTTGCAATCGTAATTTCAAACCAACCGGTAATCGCGCGTGGCGAGGCTACCAGAGGTCAGGTAGAAGAAATCTTTAACAAAATGCAAACGCTTTTAGGTCATGGCGGAGCGTTCGTGGACGGAATTTTCTATTGTCCACATCACCCCAAATCGGGATTTAAGGGAGAGGTGAAACGGTTAAAAAAGGACTGCGACTGCCGTAAACCCAAAATAGGTATGCTACTTTCCGCGCAAAAGCGCTTTAATCTAGATTTATCAAAGTGCGTAATGGTTGGCGATTCAGAGTTAGACGTTCTAACGGCAAACAACGCTAAAATACCTTGCGTAAAGGTTAAATCCGATTTAAAAGAAAAAGCCACGGCAATCCCGACAGCCTATGCGGAAACGCTGTCCGACGCCGTAGCGTATATTCTAGATAATTTCAAATATTAATAAAATTTTAGAGGTTTTGGTTTTGTAAACTTAAATCTCTTTTTTTATCCCTTTTTTTCTTGATTTTAGCAAAGGCAAATCCGACCAAAATAAACGAGTAATAACTTAAAACGCGCCAAGTCATCATTGCGGGGAAGGCAAAGCCTGCGGCAAGTCCGGTTGAGAACAGCCAGAAGAAAGATAAATCGGCGGCACCCGAATTTCCCGGAGTGGGTATAAACGAGATTGCCGAGTACAAAGTTACGCAAACTTGGGTAACTAAAATCCACTCCATCCAACCGGGAACGGTTACCCAGTTAAAGCCGTAGAACTTAAGCGTGAAATATGCGAGTGAGCAAATGGCGAATTCTTCGCAAAAACCTATTAAGAGGGTAACAATCATTATAATAGGATTGTAAACGATAGCCTTAACGCAACGGGCGTTGTGCACTACGTTTTTCATAATTTTATAGGTCGTTACTTTCGGATTTTTAACGAGTTTAAGTTTACCGCCTAAATACATTAAAACGTTAACGCATTTAGAGCAAAACCTAGGCATAGCGCAAAATATTAACACGAGCGTAGGCATAAGCATCGAAAACACCAAGCCTATTATAGCCATAGGTCTAACGGCGTCCATAAGCGAATCGGAAAACAGTTGTGGCAACACGGCTTGTATGTTAAACAAGTCGATATTAGGCGAAAGGCTTATTAGACAAAAAACTCCTAAAATAAAAAAGGAGAATTGAAACATAAAGAAGGACGCGATAGGCAAGGCTGCGGCAACACCGCCTTTAACGCCGTGTTTCGAAAGGTAATAAATTTCAAAAGGTTGACCGCCCGCGCCAAGAGGGGTAACGTTGTTATAGTAATGTCCTATAACGGCAGTTTCAAAGCAAGTTCTAAAATGCCAACTGCCCGTTAGCGACTTGCAGAATATCGAGTGTTTAAGTCCCTTAAAGAAATAAGCGCAAAACAGGGCGAAAAGTGCGATTAAAAAATAGTACCAGTTAGTTTTAAATACGCCACCGACTTCTTCCCAAGACAAAAACGCTCTTTTCGTGCCGAAAAAGTCCTCGTACGCGGTAAAGCAGATAACCGCAAGCATAAGAATAAAGAAACTTATGGTAAAAACGCGCTTAAACAAGCGTTGTTTTTTGCCTACGTTAATATTGTCTTGCGGTTTAAAAACCTGCTTCATAGTAAGTTGCGTGCCCGAAATCATATCCGGCTCTTTCATCTTGTCGCTAGAAAGTTTAATTTCGTTTACGCGTTGACGTTTTATCTGAGTCTTAAACGACGGAGAATCTTCGTCAACCTCTACTATGTAAGGTTCAAGCGTTTTATTATCTATTTCAATTTTAGAAATAGTAGTCTTTGATTTTTTCTTCATATTCACCTATTATAAAATAACCGATTGGCTTTGTCAACAGGGTTGCCTATTTTGCTTGACAATAAAAGGCTCAAACTGTATGATAATGATGATAAGCTAGAGGTGGGAAATATGATTGATAAAAACAACGAGTTGCTTACGGTAATAGTCACTTGTTATAACGGGCAAAAGTATTTGCCCACTTTTTTTGACCAGCTAAATCGCCAAACGTACAAAAATCTTAAACTCGTAATCGTTAACGACGGCAGTACGGACGAATCGTTAAAGTTAATTAAGGAGTATTGCAACGCACACTCTTTTGCTAAATATATCGACAGTCAAAATTTTGGAGTGGCAACCGCAAAGGGTATGGGACTTGCGCTAGCAGAGGGCGAATTCGTCACCTTTTGCGACGTTGACGACTTATTGCATCCTAAGCACTTTGAAGTTTTAATGACCACCGTGTTAGATTCGGGTGCAGATATGGGCGTTTGCTCGTTTAAAAGGGTAAAGGAAAATAAGATTAAACGGCTTAACTTTGACCGAGCGTTACCCGATAAAAAGTTAGAGGTTTTAGATAAGATTTCTGCAATGCAAACCTTCTTTTCGCAAAAAAAATACGATTACGTTTTGTGGAACAAGGTGTTTAGTCTTAAAACCCTAAAAAATTCGGGTGCACGATTTATAGAAGGAACTAGATACGGAGAGGAATCGCCCTTTATATACTCCTTTTTAAAAGCAAGCGATAAGGTGGCGTTTAAAAAGGTTAAATCATATTATTATATTCAACGCGAAAGTTCGCTTATGCACGTTGGCTTTAACCCGACCAGATTAGATATTTTTAGAAATATCGACTTGGTGTATAAAGATTGCCTAATAAACTATCCTACGGTTAGCCCCTACGTCAATTCAATGCGCGCAGGCTACGCGTGCGGACTTTTATATTTTATGAAAAAAGGCAAGCACGCTGGGGCAAACGACGTAAAGCAAACTATCGATAGGCTAATAGAGGACTGCTCAAAATTAAAATATTGCAAAAAGACTTCGGCGTTTAGAAGAATTTTTATTCCGTTCGTAGTTCCACTTGCAAAAATTGCCTTTAATAAAAAACTAAAAAACAAATAAACAACTAAGGAAAAGTTTATGAAACCACAATTATTCGACTCGCTTAAAACCTATAAAAAGAAGGATATAGTAGGCGACCTTTTAGCAGGACTAATGGTCGCTATTATTGCGTTGCCACTATCTATGGCGTTAGGTATTCAATCCGTTCCCGAAGGCGTATCTTCGCGCGGAATCCAAATGGGAATTATCACGGCAATCGTGGCGGGGTTTTTTATCTCGTTCTTGGGCGGAAGTAAATTCCAAATTGGCGGACCTACTGCAGCCTTCGTTGCAATTTTATACGGATATTTAGCCGACCCCGAAATAGGTTTGATAGGCGTTGCTATCGCAGGCGTTATTGCAGGCGTATTGCTAATCGTTATGGGACTGATTAAACTCGGCAGAGTTATGAAATATTTCCCCTATCCTATAACCATAGGTTTTACAACGGGTATAGGCATAACGCTTATTATAGGTCAAATTAAAGACCTTTGTGGTTTTTCGGGAACTTCGGGCGCAGAGGCTATCGAAAAGTTAGTTTCGTACGCTCGTAATATCGGCTCTTTCCATTTGCCTACCTTTATAGTTGGACTAATAGGCTTTGCGATAGTTTTCGTACTTCCAAAAATAAACAAAAAAATTCCCGCGGCGTTCGTAGCGCTTATAGCGTGCACGCTAGTAACCTTGCTCTTTAATAAGGTTTGGAATTTGGGCGTTGCCACCATAGGCAGTAGATACGGCGATATTAAGGCGGAGTTTTACCCCGTAGAATTTTCCTTAATTAAAACGGTCAAGATAGCGAAACTCATTATTCCGGCAATAGTAATAGCCTTTTTATGCGCAATCGAAAGTTTACTTTCGGCAACCGTTGCAGGCGGAATGACGGGCACAGACTTTAATCCCAATCAAGAACTCGTAGGTCAAGGCGTTGCAAATATATTCTCGCTCCTTTTAGGCGGACTTCCCGCAACAGGCGCGATTGCAAGAACGGTTGCAGGTATCGAAAACGGAGCAAAATCTCCTTTGACGGGCGTTTTCCACGCAATCTATATGCTTGCTATGTACTTTTTACTTATGAACGTGGTTAAATTTATTCCTATGGCTGTTTTTGCGTCTATCCTAATGGGCGTTGCAATCAATATGAGTAGATTCGGACTGTTCTTTAAGTTAACCAAGTTCGGCGTTCGCGACGTTATCGTTTTGGTATTCTCTTGCGTAGTGACCGTAGTGACCGATTTAACCTACGGCGTGCTAGGTGGTATTGCCACGGCTATACTCTTAAACGCTAAAAATATTAAAAACGGCGCAAAAGTAGAAAGATTGCAAGAGGTGTTTAAGGTTAAAGGCGCGCTCTATTTTGCAAACGTGAACAAGATATTGTCCGGCGTAGAAAAAGCCCTAGAAGAATTAGACGCCGTAACCTTAGACTTTGCAGAAGTAGTTTCTATCGACCAAACGGCGCTAGAAAAAATTATCCGTTTATCTTCAAAGGCAAAAGCAAAAGGCAAAAATATACTTATAATCAACGCAACGGGCAAAACCCAAACGAGAATAGAAAAATTCTTTAGCGTAATTTAACCGTAGCCAAACGGCAAAAGTAAGAAAGAAAAACCCCACGGTGTCCCGTGGGGTTTAATCGTTATGTTTTATTGTTGGTCGGCTGTGATAATAACGGTTATTTTAGCGCTTTCTTCGGGAGAAATTTTAACGGTTACCGAATATCTGCCCGCACTCTTAATGCCCGAATCTAAAACGATTTTCTTTTTATCGATATCGTAGCCCATTTCAAAGAGTTTATCTGCAATTTCCTTGTTGGTTACGCTACCGAAGAATTTGCCGTTAGCACCGCTTTTAATAGAAAGGCTAACTTCTTTGCCGTTGATTTTTTCTTTTAGTTCCTTGTTGGCTTTTAATTCTTCCGAGCGGTGGAAAGCCTTTGCGTCCTTTTGACTCTTGTTTTCGGTGAGCGCTTGGGTGTCGGCTACCTTTGCAAGCCCCCTTTTAATTAAAAAGTTTTGAGCAAATCCGTCCTTTGCCTCTATAATATCGCCCGCTTTTCCCGAGCCCTTAACGTCTTTAAGTAATACGACCTTCATAGTAAGTCCTCCTTTAATCTATATATATTGTACTTTAAAACTGCAAAAAAGTCAATAGCAAAGGGTATAGAACGGCTAAATAAGTCCATAATAATTTTAAGGAGAAGATTATGGATAAAAATAATTGTATTCGTTGCGACGTGTGTAAGTGCGTTCATAACTCGCAAGGTCAAAACTGTACCTTAAATTGCATTAAGGTTACTTGCGGTATCGACGGCGTTTGCACACGTTGTGGAGATTACGTCGAAAAAGACTAATCTAACGCCTAGTTAAGCATAACGCTTGACCACGCGAAAAATTTGCTACTAGCAAAAAACGAAGAAGGCTACCCACGGTAGCCTTCTTGCTTTTCATATATTATTCTGGAACCATATAATTTGCGCCTCAAAGGCTAAATGGATTCCCCCTATCAATTATTATTCTACCATAGATTTTTCGCTTGTCAATATGGTTTTGAGAAAAATTTTCAAAAAGTTAAAATATTTTTCACTCTGCTTTTATCAAAACGGAGTTTTTTTGGGTAAAAACTTTAAAAAAAGACGGTCTGGATTTTATCGTTATTGACTTGGATAGTAAATTATAATATAATTTAAGGGTAAATAAAAGCAGTTAAACTGCAATTTTGGAGGATAAAACAATGGCAGAAGAAGTAATTCTTACCAAAGAAGGTAAAGAGGAACTAGAGAAAAGGTTAAAATACCTTAAAGTAACCAAGCGTGCGGAAATTACCGAAAGAATTAAGACCGCAAGAGAATTCGGCGACTTATCGGAAAACGCAGAATACGACGCGGCTAAAAACGAGCAAGCAATGATAGAAGGCGAAATAGTTGAAATCGAAAACAAACTAAAATACGCCGTAATCATTAAAGAAAGCGCTAGCAAAAAGGGCGTAGTATCTTTAGGTAGTAAGGTTGACTTTATTGAGGACGATTGCCAAGACGTCGTAACTTACGAAATCGTAGGTACTACCGAGGCAGACGTAGAACAAGGTAGAATTTCTAACGAATCTCCTATCGGCAACGCGTTACTTGGCAGAAAGGCAGGAGACGTTATTAGAGTTAGCGTACCTGCAGGTATCGTTACCCTAACCGTTAAAAAAGTATATTAATTAAGGAAATCACCATGGACGAAAAGAATTTAAATTCCGTACAGGAAGAATTAGATATTAACGAAATTTGCCGTATCCGTAGAGAAAAACTTCAAGCGTTAAAGGACGCGGGCAAAAACCCCTTCGAAAAGGTTAAATACGACAGAACGGCGTTCTCCACGCAGATTAAAGAAGACTACGCTAATTTCGAAGGCAAAGAAGTAGGTATTGCAGGCCGTCTTATTTCTAAAAGAATTATGGGCAAGGCGTCTTTCGCCGTAATTTTAGACGGGCAAGGCACTATTCAATCGTATTTATCAATCAACGATTTAGGCGACGCATACCTTGAGTTTAAAGATTACGATATAGGCGATATTATCGGCATAAAGGGCTCGGTATTTACCACTCGTACGGGCGAAATATCCGTTCACGCGCACAGCGTTGAACTATTATCTAAATCGCTACTTCCTTTACCCGAAAAATATCACGGCTTAAAGGACGAAGACACCAGATACAGACAAAGAGAAATAGACTTAATCGCTAACCCCGAAGTTAAAAAAACCTTCGTAATGCGTTCTAAGATTATGAAGTCTATTAGGAACTATCTCGACGGCGTGGGATATTTAGAAGTTGATACTCCCGTTTTGCAACCCCTAGAAATAGGCGCTGCGGCAAGACCTTTCAAAACCCACCACAACGCGTTAGATATCGATATGTACTTGCGTATAGAAACCGAACTCTATCTTAAAAGGCTTATCGTGGGCGGTTTCGACAAGGTTTACGAGGTTGGTAGAATTTTCCGTAACGAAGGTATGGACCGTTCGCACAACCCCGAATTTACCACGGTAGAAATGTATCAAGCGTACAGCGACTATCAAGATATGATGAACCTTATCGAAGATATGTATCGCACCATCACTTTAGAAGTATGCGGTACGGACAAAATCACCTATCAAGGCGTAGATATCGATATGGGCAAAAAGTGGGAAAGACTCACGATGGTAGAGGCTGTTAAAAAGTACGCAGGCGTAGATTATAACGACTGGGCTACCGACGAGGACGCAAGAAAGGTTGCTAAAGAAAAGGGCGTAGAAGTAGAAGAAGGCGACGAGGCTACTAAAGGCCACGTTCTAATCGCGTTCTTCGACGCTTTCGTAGAGGACAAACTCGTTCAACCCACCTTTATCTACGATTATCCCGTTGAGAACTCTCCCTTAGCAAAGAGAAAACCCACCGACCCCGCGTTTACAGAAAGATTCGAATACTTTATTTACGCAAGAGAAATGGGCAACGCTTTCTCTGAATTAAACGACCCAATCGACCAAAAAGAAAGGTTCGTAAAACAAGTAGAGGCAAAGAGAGCCAAAGGCGGTAACGATGCAAAGGTTGACGAAGATTTCGTAACGGCGTTAGAATACGGCTTACCCCCGACGGGCGGTTTAGGTTTCGGCGTTGACCGTTTAGTTATGCTACTTACCGATAGCGCGTCGATTAGAGACGTAATTCTCTTCCCGACTATGAAACCCATTAAAAAATAAGGTGCAATATAAATAAAACTCTATTAAAAAAGGCGTATGGATAATAAAATCACTAAGAGTAGGTTATCTAGTCTATTCAGTTACGAATGGCTAAAAATCGTAGCGTTTTTCGTAGTTGCCATTTTGCTTTTCGAATTGCTTTTCGCCGTTACGGGCGTTAAACTTACGGCTGGTCAGCAGTTCAAGGTTATCTACGACGAAAATATCGACACCAACTTTGAAAACAACTTAATAAAAGCCGTATGCATTGACGAAAATAATCAAAGTATTTTAAGTTACGACGTTCAAAAGGTAGATGCCGAGGTAATGAAAAAGAGCACGGACAACGCTATTGACGTTAGATACCAAACTCGCGATAGCGACGTGGTAATTACGCATACGCAAAAGGACGGCGAGGGATACGTTAGAGCAAAGCAACTTTTAGACTATTTTGAGGTTTGGGCTTTCGAGGACGTTTTAGAGGACGGCGAAGAATACCTTTCTCAATTTTTAACGGACGGCAAAACGGACGTATATTCGTTTGAAAATTTGGACACCTCCAAAATTGACGCTCATTTTTTACAAACGCATAAAAAGGACAACCGTTTCCGTTCCAAAGAAAACAAAGAGGCAGGAAAGGTTCGCGAGAGAGAGCGAATTAAAAATATCGTTAGCGACCTAAACGACGTGAAAAGGCTTTTAGCCGAGCACCCCGAGATATTCTACCGTTACAGAAAGTACGAGCAAGTGTTTTCTAAGCTCACTCCGGATGCGGGCAGATACGAGGAGATAAAAAACAACTACGAAAGGTCAACCGAAAAAAGTTACGCGATAATACCCGATAAACTGACCAAGGGAATATATAAGGTTTCCGATTATTTTACCGTAGAGGGTAAAACTGAAGACGTAGTTATAATGGCGTACGATTTTTACGGCGAAGAACCGAACTTGCAGTTCGAGGCGTTAAGATTTATGGTTTCGCTCGTAAGAAACTTTAGTGATTTTTTAAATTAGAGGAATTATGAAAGGAAAATTAGTTACCTTCGAAGGTTGCGAAGGTGTTGGCAAATCAAAGCAGATTTCAATGCTACAAGATTATCTTAAAGCCAACGGCAAAAACTATTATTTAACCAGAGAGCCGGGCGGAAATCCTATTTCCGAACAAATTCGCGCAGTAATTTTAGACGGCAAAAACGCCACCATGACAGACGAGTGCGAGGCTTTGCTTTACGCTGCGGCAAGAGTTCAACTACTAAGCGAAGTTATAGGCCCTAAACTCGAGGCGGGAGAACTGGTATTTTGCGATAGGTTCGTGGACTCGTCGCTAGCGTATCAAGGATACGGCAGAGGTCTAGGTTGCGATTTCGTTGAAAGAATCAACTCCTACGCAATAGAGAACTTCTCACCCGACTGCACGATATTTTTAAATTTACCACCCGAACAAGCGTTTAAGCGCAAAGGCGGGGCGGATAAAGGCGATAGAGTGGAACTGTCGGGTATAGAATTCCACCGAAAAGTTTACGAGGGCTATTTAGAATTAGCCCAAAAATATAGTGAGCGTTTTTGCGTAATCGACGCTAGTGGCACTAAAGAACAAACGCATCAAAAAATTATAGACGCATTAAAATCTAAGGGGATTATATGATAAATTTGTTACCGCTCGTAAAAACGACGAGCGCGTACGAAATAATTAAGCGCGACAAAGAGGCAGGACGGCTTTCGCACGCGTATATGATAAGTTGTTTCGACGGGGATTTTTTAGCCGAATACCTAAAAATTCTCGCCCGTCTAATCGCTTGCCCAAGCGTAGAACCTTGCGGAGAGTGTAGGGCGTGCAAGCTTATCGATAAACAAATACATCCCGACGTAGAATTTTATCCCAAAGAGGGCGACGCCGTTTTAGTTGGCGACGTTAACGCTTTAATCGAGGCGAGTTTCGTTAGACCTATGGAATTAAACGAGCGAGTTTTCGTTATAATAAACGGCGCTTTAATGAACGCGCAGGCACAAAACAAACTTCTTAAAACGCTAGAAGAACCGCCGGCTAACGTGCATATTTTGATAGGAACTACCAGCGAATACGCAATGCTCTCCACGGTAAAATCGCGCGCAAAGAAGGTGGAGATTTCAACCTTTAGCGCCCAAACGCTCTTTAATGCGTTAAAAGAGAGTTGTCCCGAGGAGGACAGATTAAAATCGGCAATCGCGTGTGGCGACGGAACTTTAGGCAAGGCGTTAGCGCTTTATTTAGACGAGGATTTAAGTCGCGCAACGGATTTGTGTAGAGATATTTTAATCAATATGAAGTCCAGTCGCGACGTTTTAGAGTTTTCGGATAAAATCGCAAAGTCTAAAATAGATATTGATAGAATTATTTCGGTGACCGAAAACCTACTTAGAGATATGTTGACCGTCCGCGTGGGCAAACCCGAACTAGCCTCGTCTAGTCAAGCGATGGAAGACGTAAAAAACTCAAGTGGATTTAATTCGGGTGCAATAATTTACGCGCTCGACAAAATTTGCGAGGCAAAAAAGCGTAAAAAGTTTAACGCAAACCCGACTATGCTAACCGAATGGTTGCTTTTTACAATACTGGAGGGAAAATTTAAATGGCAAAAATCATAGGTGTAAAGTTTAAGGACACCGCAAAAGTATATTATTTTGCTCCTGCAAACGATACCGACGTTTACGAAGTAGGCTCGGGCGTTATCGTTGACACGGCAAGGGGTAACGAATACGGAAAGGTAGTTTTCGGCGTTAGGGAACTTGCAGACGAAAAGTTAACTCACGCCTTAAAATCGGTAATAAGAAAGGCTACCGTAAAAGACGAAAAGAACATTATAGAAAACGAAAAGAAAATTCCCGACGCAGTTAAGTTTGCCGAAGAAAAAATCGCCGAACTTAAACTAGAGATGAAACTCATAAGCGCGGAATATTCTTTCGATGGCAAAAAACTTATATTTTATTTTACCGCAGAAAAGAGAGTTGACTTTAGAGAACTGTTAAAAGTGTTCGCGTCTAAATTCCATACGAGAATAGAACTGAGACAAGTTGGTATTCGCGACGAGACCAAAATGCTAGGCGGTATTGCGCCGTGCGGTAGAGTTTGCTGTTGCGCAGGCAGTATAGGCGACTTTGGAAAGGTGTCTATTAAAATGGCAAAAAACCAAGGACTACACCTAAATCCCAGCAAAATTAGCGGACTTTGCGGTAGGCTTATGTGCTGTTTAGAATACGAAAACGACTACTATGCAGAAGTTTATCCTACTATGCCCAAAATCGGCGGAACGGTAGGTACGCCCGAGGGCGAAGGCGTGGTAGTTTCTAACGATATGCTAAAACTCATTACCAAGGTAAAAATTCAAAAACCGGACGGTGGCGAGGTTTACAAAGACTTCCCGACCGACAGACTAGAATATAAGAGAAATAAGCAAGCCGTAAAAGAAGACGAGGACGAAACGCTCAGCGAAGAAGTTGAGAAAATTTTAGATTAGTTGTTTACAAACGATTTTTTTTGTGATACAATAAAAATACTAAAGAATTTTTGGAGGATACTCTAATGGCATACAAAATTAGCGACGCGTGCATTTCTTGTGGCGCATGTGCAGACACTTGTCCTTGTAGCGCAATCAGCCAAGGCGAAACTCAATACGTTATTGATGCAGAAGCGTGCATGGATTGCGGTGCTTGCGCAGCAGGTTGCCCCGTAGAGGCTATAGCAGAAGAATAATTACTATAACCGACTTTAAGGCGTGAACACTCACGCCTTAATTTTTTACCTTTTTTTCGTTGGCAAATTTTTTGCTTTTCGTAAATTACTCTAAGGCAGAGGTAAAAGGAGAATTAATGCAAACGGTAGAAGATTTAAACCTATTAGGCTTAAAAATCGTGCAAGATGATAAACTTTATAAGTTTACGTCGGACGCGATACTATTGTCGCGCTTTGCCAAGGTCAAAAAGAACGATTTAGTTGCCGACTATTGTTCGGGTAGTGGTATCGTTGGCTTGCATTTATACGGGTTAAACGCAAATCTTATTAAATCGGTTGACCTTTTCGAACTGCAAAAACCTATGTACGACCTTTCGGTAAAGAGCGTAGAGTTAAACGGCTTAAAAGATAAGTTTTTTTGCCACAATATAGCCTTGCAAGACCTTCCGCAACAATATTACGGAAAATTCTCGTTAATCGTGTGCAATCCTCCGTACACGGCGATAGAAAACGGCTTTTCTGCTCCCAACGAAACGCTTGCCGTTTGTCGTAGCGAGGTTAAACTTTCGCTAAGGGAATTAGTAAAAGCGTTTGCCTTAGGACTAAAATACGGCGGTAGGGTGTGTATGTGTCACCGCGCCGATAGACTGGCAGAGATAATTTGCGAGTTCAAAAGTCAAGGTCTAGAGCCAAAGCGTATGCAATTAGTAAGCGCAGGCAAAAAAGAGCCCTACCTAGTTTTAATCGAGGGTGTTAAGGGTGGCAAAAGCGGAATAAAAATCCTGTCCACCTTAACTAATTAATAGGAGAAAATTATGCTATATATAGTCGCAACGCCCATAGGCAACCTTAAAGATATATCCCTTAGGGCGCTAGAGGTATTAAATTCGGTTGACGAAATCGCTTGTGAAGATACCCGTCACTCGCTTGCGCTACTCAACGCACACGGCATTAAAAAACCACTCGTATCCTATCATAAGTTTAACGAGATAGAATCGGGCGAAAAAATCGTTCAAAAGTTAAAAGACGGGCTAAATATCGCGCTGATTTCCGACGCCGGTATGCCAATAATATCCGACCCCGGTCAAGTGCTGGTAAATATGCTTATAAAAGAAGGCTTGCAGTACACGGTAATCCCCGGCGCGTGCGCTTTCGTTTCGGCGCTAGTTTTAAGCGGTATGGATAGCGAGCGCTTTGCGTTTATGGGCTTTTTGCCACAAAAGAAGTCCGAAAGAGAGGCGCTTTTAGAGAGATATAAAGACCTAGATTTAACCCTAATTTTTTACTCTGCGCCCCACGACGTTAACAAGGACGTATTAGACCTATGCAAAGCGTTTGGTAACCGCAGGGCTGTTGCCGTTAAAGAGATAACCAAAATTCACGAACGCGTTGAGGCGTTTAACCTTCTAGACGGATTAGCATTCGAGCCCAAAGGCGAATACGTTTTAATAGTTGAAAAAGGCGTAAAAGAAAATCCCTTCGCCTCGCTAACCGACGAGCAACTTATAAAAAAGTATATAGCCGACGGATTGAATAAAAAAGAGGCGTTAAAAAAGGTCGCAAAAGAACGCAATCTTTCTAAATCTTCGCTGTATAAATATACGATTGACTAACACCAGAAAAAAGTGGAAAAATTTGGCGCGAAAAATTTTTATAAAAATTTAAAAAACCCTTGAAAAATACTTTACAAAATAAGTCGAATATTGTATTATTATCGTGACGGAAGCAAAAAGACTTTCGCAATAAACCCGCTCATCATTTTCCCCCTTATCATATATTATTCAGGAAGCAGTAAACCTTTGTTTATTGCTTTTTGAATTTTAAACCTAAAACGATATATACTTCGCAATACGTCGTTAACTGCTCGGCGTTATGAACTCAATGACCAGAAGGTCAATTTCGTCCACAACGCTTCGCGAGCCTAGTCTTGCTCGTATCTATCGTTTTAGGACGGTGTATATATACTTCGCAATACGTCGTTAACTGCTCGGCGTTATGAACTCAATGACCAAAAGGTCAATTTCGTCCACAACGCTTCGCGAGCCTAGTCTTGCTCGTGTCTATGATTTTAGGTGTTGAAAATCGTTCCTTTTTATGTTACAATACAATCGTAAAGGAGAAAAAATTATGACTAAAGGTGAACTTGCAAAAACAATTTTCGAATCGGGCAAAAACTGTTCTCAAGCCGTGGCACTTGCATTTAAAGACGAACTAAAATTATCCGAGGAGCAAATAAGCAAACTGATAATAGGATTTGGGGGTGGCTTTGCAAGGCAAAGGCTCGTATGCGGTGCGGTTTCCGGCATGGTTATGGTGTTGGGTTATCTAAAAAGCGACGGGCAAAACAAACTAGAGGCGTACGCTCTAATACAAAAGGCGTGTGCTAGAGTAAAAGAGCAGTTAGGCTCGCTAATTTGCGAAGAACTTTTAAACGGAGTCGTAGTAAAACAAGGCTTAGTTCCCGAGGAGCGAACTGTCGAATATTATAAAAAAAGACCTTGTGCGGATATTTGCAAAATAATTGCAGATATTACTGATGAGTATCTTAAATCTTAACGTAAGGGAGGGGAAGGCGTGGAAAATCAAGTAAGAATAAAAAAAATGCTAGGGCTAAAGATTGTAGTAATAGTATTATTCGCTATTGCAACGGCGTTCGTAGTTTCGTTCGTTCCGTCTATAGTTAAAAACCTAAACGGGACTAACGCAGACAGATTCGGCGCGGCAATAGGTTTAATTATTATGCTTATCTACGGCTCTTTATCGTACTTGCCCGCTTTTTTAACCGCCCTCGTAGGCACTATCGTTTCGGGCGTTAGGCGCTCTAAAGGAATAACCGACAAAAAGACCTTTATTTTCTTTATAATTTCACTAGTGGTTATCGTGTTATTCGTTATAGGCGTTTACCTTTTTGCAAAATTAATAACCTAAAAACGACTTAAAAAAAGGTCTGCAACAGTTGCAGACCTTTTTATTTTTTTATTTTATCGGTGGTAATGCACCGATTGTTTATTTTTCGGCAGGGTTTAACTTTGCTAGTTCCTTCTTAAACGCGGTGGAAGAAAAAATAACGAACCCAACAATAATAACTAAAAGCACGTCAACGAATACATATCCGTTATAAACGGTGCTGTATAGCCAAAAGTTAGTAATCGGATTAGCCGACGGGGTGAGCGCCGAAAATACGCCTTCCGACTTGCCTACGGCGTCTAAAGCGTACGCGCCGAACGCGAAAACGCCCGAAAGAACGTGACAAAGCCATCTTAAAGTTCCGGCAATTATAGCCGAAAGGGTGAATTTTAGTCTCGGTTTATTGCTTAGTGCTTTAGCGCGAGTTAAACTTCCCGCATAGCCGAGCATAGCAAAGGCGATAGGATAGTCTAACAAGAATTGCGCGGGGTGAACGATAAACGGGTCTTGAATTGCTTGTAGCATTCCGTATAAAAGACCGACAACCAACCCTTTTTTAATGCCGTAAACGTATGCAAAAAGCATTACGGGTAGCATAGAAAACAGAGTTACCGAGCCGCCGTAGGGTAGTTCGAACAGTTTTACGTACGACAATGTAAACGATAGAGCAACGCATATTCCGGCAGTAGAAATGCATTTGGTATCAAAGCCCTTTCCGTCTTTGTTACCTAAAATAAATCCTGCCACGATAGAGACTATAACTAACAGCGACGCGCTTATATATAGCGCAAGGTTGTTAAGTTTACCGTAGTCCTCGTCGGTGTAGTAGCCGTCGTCCACTACGTTTGCCGAATAGAACTTATAAATCATTATAACGCTAACTATCACGGCAACGGCGATTAATCCGCTACAAATGTAGGTGGCAACCGTTAGCGCGGGAGATTTTTTCTTAGCTAGTACGAATAAGGTAACAGCGCAAGCCAAAGTCAAAACCGTAGCAATTAGTAGGGGAATAAATACGTGCGAAACGATATCGTTGCTAACGTAGTTGTCTTCTAAATAAGCAGAGTCGAATTTTTTATTGATTTCTAAAATCAACAAAAATACGCCGAGCGCCAACGCGTAGAACACGAAACCGGCAAGCATATTTTTAGCGACCTTTCCCGAAGCGTTTCGGTTAACGAAGAAAACTATTAACCAAGCAATAGCGAGAACGCCTACGATAGCAACCGTTCCCCAAATAGCGAACGGCTCGACTACGTCCGAGAGATATTTAACGTCGGACATGAGTAAAAAGTTTAACATAAAAGCCTCCTTTATTCGCTACGAAAAAAGCACCCGGTTGGGTGCTAGTTAATTCTATCTTTTGCATTTCCTTCAAGCATTACCTTGCGGATTCAAATGGTATAATCTCAGCCGAAACGGCACCCATAGCGAATATTTAATTTTTTTGACCTAACGATTAAACCGCTTAGGTCTATTTACGAATTTATAATATCACAAAAAATATATTGCGTCAAATAAATTTTTATGATAGAATTAAATTCCCTAAAAAATTATAAACTTTAAGTGAGAAGGAAAATGTCTAAGTTTTTTGCGTTCATAAACAGAATGAGATATATTAAGCGTTGGTCGCTTATGCGTTCGGTCAGAGAAGAAAACATTATGGAGCATAGCCATCAAGTAGCGGTAATCGCGCACGCGCTCGCGCTTATAAAGAATAAGGTTTACGGTGGCGACGTGTGCGTGGAAAAGGCGGTGCTACTCGCTCAATATCACGAAGTCGGCGAAGTAATCACGGGCGACTTGCCAACCACTATAAAATACTTTAACCCCGAAATTAAATCGGCGTATAAAGATTTAGAAGAAGTGGCAAGTAGGCGAATACTAAACACCTTGCCCGAGAGTTTAAAAGGCGATTACGAGGCGTTCGTTTTGCCCGACGTAAATTGCTACGAATATAAACTCGTTAAGGCTGCGGATAGACTTTCGGCTTATTTAAAGTGCGTAGAAGAAGTTAAGGCGGGAAATTCGGAATTCAAAAAAGCAAAAACTTCTATCGGCAACGAACTAAAAAAATCACAAATGGAAGAAGTTCAGTATTTCCTTAAGGAATTTGCGCCTGCGTACGAACTAACTCTAGACGAACTAGACCTAACCGACTAAAAAATCTTTGTGCAACTTGCACAAAAAAATCTTTTAGTATTGGGCAAAAAAACCTTGTAAAAATTTCAAATATATAGTACAATATAAAAGTAAAAAAAATAAGTCGAAAGACTTGGAGGAAAATATGTCAAGTTTAAATCTTAAAAACATCTACAAAGTTTATCCTTCCGGCGTAACTGCAGTTACCGATTTTACGCTAGATATCGAGGATAAAGAATTTATCGTATTCGTAGGACCTTCTGGTTGTGGTAAATCTACCACTCTCCGTATGATTGCGGGCTTAGAAGAAATTTCCGACGGCGAATTATATATCGACGGCGTTATGGTAAACCATATGGCGCCCAAGGATAGAGATATTGCGATGGTTTTCCAAAACTACGCTCTTTATCCACATATGACTGTTTATGATAACATGGCTTTCGGTCTTAAACTCCGCAAGATGCCCAAGGCTCAAATCGAGCAAAGAGTTAAAGAGGCTGCAAGAATTTTAGGTATCGAAATGTACTTATCCAGAAAGCCTAAGGCTCTTTCAGGTGGTCAACGTCAACGTGTTGCGCTAGGCCGTGCAATCGTTCGTGAACCCAAGGTATTCTTACTCGACGAACCTTTATCAAACTTAGACGCAAAACTTCGTTCTCAAATGAGAACCGAAATTACCAAGTTACACAACAGACTTGCTACCACCTTCATCTACGTTACCCACGACCAAATCGAAGCAATGACCATGGGTACCAGAATCGTAGTTATGAAAGACGGCTTTATGCAACAAGTTGATACTCCTATGAACCTTTACGATTATCCCGTAAACGTATTCGTAGCAGGCTTTATTGGAACTCCTCAAATGAACTTCTTCGACGGTGTTTTAACCGGAACTAAAGACGAAGTTTACGTAGAATTCGGTAAAGATAAAGTTCTTCTTCCCAAAGAAAAGGTTGATTTAATCGTTAACCTCGACAAATACCTCAACACCGGCAAAGAAATCATATTCGGCGTACGTCCCGAAGATTTCCACGACGAAAAAGATTGGTTAGATGGCAAGAAGGCTCCCGTTATCGACATTAAGGTAGACGTTGTTGAAGCGCTCGGTGCAGAAACCTTACTTTACTGCAAAACCGACATCACCGGCGACACCTCTGACAAGAGTATCGACGAAGATAAGCCTAACCTTATCGCTAAGGTTGACTCTCGTTCTACTTCTAAGGCGGGCGAAATTATTAAGGTTGCTATCGACATCAATCACGCTCACGTATTCGACAAACACACCGAGACAACCATTATCGCAAAAGACGAAGAAAACAAGGCTAAAATCGAAGCAATTCAATTAAGACGCGAAGAAGAAGAAAACAGAAAGGCTGAAGAAGCTGCTGCAAAGGCTGCTGAAGAAGCTGCTAAAATCGCTGTTGAAGAAGAAAAGAAGAGAATTAAACTCGAAAAGAAATTAGCAAAGCAAGCGGGTAAAGCAAAAGTATCTGAGGAAGTAGCCGAAGAAAATGCGGAAGACGCTGAATAATTTTTAATCAAAACGAAAGCCGAGCAAACGCTCGGCTTTTTTATTATCGTTTAACAAAAATATTAAATAAGTTGAAAAAAAGTTATAAAAGTAGTATAATAAACGAGTATGGATAAAGAGATTAAAAGCTTTTTAGAGCAAATTAAAATAAATACGGGGTTAACCGTTGGTATTTACGACCTAAAATCTAACGTTTTGGTCGGCGATAATTCCTTAAGCGGTGCTTTGCCCACCGATTTCGACGGGGTTATACGCCTAGAAGATAAAAACGTTACCTGTTTTACTATTACTAAAAAGGGAATAAAATACGGTGCTTATATTTCGGGTGTAACCGAAAAGGAAAGGGCGTTCGCGTTTTTAATTCGCGAACTGGCAGGTAAAACCGAAAACAAATATTCGGACGCTAAATCTTTCGTAAAGGCGCTAGTGATGGGCGACGTTGCTTTAGAGCAAGTGCCTTCGCTTTGCAAACATTTCGGCGTTATAAACCGTCCGTTGTTTGCGCTTGCCCTACAAACCGAGCCTAAAAATAAGGGAGAAATAGAAAACTTTTTAGAAAACTACAATTACGGTGGCAAAGACTTTGCAATTTCGTTAGAAGACGACGTAGTCGTGCTAGTTAAATACGTTGACGCCGTAACCAAGGAGTATTGCTCTACCTCCGAATACGCTGAAATGCTATGCTTGTCCGTTTACGAGGAAACGGGTATTAGAATAAAAATAGGCGTAGGCGGAAAGGTATCCGGCATAACTGCAGTAGGTCAATCGTTTTCGCAAGCCATATCGGCTGTTAAAATGATGGGTAAAATCAACGCGCCGGGTTCGGTGCATAGTTACAGAGAATTCGCTCTAGAAAAAGCGCTAGAGGAACTTCCCGAAAACAGACGTATGGAATACGTTAAGATTTTAGCCGAAGACGGAACTAAAGAGTTTTTTAAGGATAAAGAAATGGTAAGGACTGCGCAGGCGTTTTTAGATAACAACCTAAACGCGTCCGAAACGTCTAGAGCCTTATACATACATAGGAACACCCTAAATTACAGGCTAGATAAAATTCAAAACTTAACCGGCTTTAATCTGCGCAAATTCGCAGACGCCGTAACTTTTAAAATGATTACCGTTCTATACGAACTATTAGGTTAAAAATATGTTTAGTAATTCTAAGTTAAACGAAAAATTAAAAGGCCCAAGCGGAAGAAAAATAATAGTTTCCATCGGGCTTTGCGCTATTATTTTAGTATCCTTTTTCGCTGGGTATTTTACCCGTCATTCAATAAGGGGCGAAACCGTTCAAGTCGTTAGTGACATAGTAGAGATAATGGACAAGGTCGGATATATTTACGACCCCGAAATCGACGACTACGTTAAACTTGAAACGGACAAGGTTGCAAGGCTTATTGCAGGTAACTTCTTAGACGGTTATTCGGCGTATTATACTAAGGAAGAATACGAAAAACTCGTTCAAGAGAATTCGGGTAGATACCTAGGT
>JAFZIB010000093.1 GCA_017554545.1 Clostridia bacterium | reverse complement strand
TTAAATGTTGGATTTATTACTGCAAAACTTAAAGAACTTAATATATTTATCGCCTCTTTTTTAGAAATTAAATTGCGATTTCCGTCATAGAATCTTCCAAAACTATTTAATAAATAAGTTCTTGGCGTTCGAACGCCCTCTATTCGATTATTAAAAAGCAAGTCGTTTAAGTTTTTATCCGCAAAAACCTTAGTTTGATAATAATCGTTTAACGTAGGCTCTATCTGTGTAGAAAATAAAATCTCAGGAATGTATTCTACGTTAAAAACACCGTTAGATTTTTGATAAAGTTTATGCCATTTATTAGGAATCTTTTTGCCGTAATTGGTTTTCCAAAAAATATCGAACTGTTTTTGTTGCTCTTTCGACCACTTTACAGTTTTATAAATTTTCTTTTTCTTTTTAATTGCTATTTTTTCAAAAAGCTTAGTTTTTGCTTTTTCTGTTGTCACAACAATTCCTAATAAAAAATTAACAATCTTTCTATAAAATCTTTTCATTTTCAACCTTTTACATTAATTAAATCGCCAAGTTTTCTTTCCCACTCTACTGGGCTAAATAACCAAAAGCCACCGCCGTGAAAGAAAGTATATTCACCAAAATAAATCTTGCCTTCTATTTCGTACAAATCTATTCGCGCGAACTTAATACCTTGCGACAACTTTTGCGCAATCTCTTTCATCTTGTCGAAATTCTCTGGCTTTTTAATTTCTTTGCCCGATTGAGGATGAATGTTGACTATATCTAAATGATTAAAATCCATATCGAAAAAGTCAAATTTGCAGTCAATACTTCTTTCGGTTGCTATAAACATAATTTCCGGCTTGCCGTTAAAGCAAAAGAACTTATAGTCCTCTATATCGCTCGCGTTGTCTGGCGTCATAAACTTTTCCGCCATAATCATAGGTTTAACCTTTTTATAAGGATACTCTCTGCCTATTGCAAATGGGTTTATTTTTAGCCTTGAGTTGAAAAATTTTTTAAATTCGCTGTGGTTAATTTGGCTTTTGTCTTTAATAACCTTTACGCTACCCGAATCGTGGTTGCATTTTAAAACGAACTTATCCGGCAAAGCGTTAAAATCAATATCTTGGTATTTTTCCCATTGACCAAGTAGTGGAAAACAAATATCTTCACCTAGTTTTTGTTTTACTATTTCTCTAACTTTAATTTTATCAACGTAGTCGGTATATTCGGGGTGAACGTCGTTGACCTTTAACCAATTTAGCTTTTCGTTAAAGCCAACCGGATTTTTTAGGTTGAGTTTTTTACCCGTCTTAATTTTATAAACCATTTTAAGATAGGGCTTAGTGGGAATAAATCTTAAACAATTAATAAGTTTAAGACGCATTTCTCTTTTTTTAAAAATCTTTTTATAATCCATATCCTCTTATACCCTCTCTTTTATAGTTAATTAAAACAAAGTGAACGAGCCACACGCCGAGTTGCACACGCAAGCGCTGTGTTCCAATCCAAACTTGTCGTAATAATCTATATTTAGCTTGTTTATAATTTTCTCAGCCTCGTCCTTTTCTACTAGCGCAATCACGCAACCGCCAAGCCCAGCGCCAACGATTTCGCTACCGAGAACGCCTTTTTGAGCATTAAGTAAATCGCACAAATAATCAATTTTTTGAGTTGAACATCCGTATGCACCCGATTGCAACTCTATAGGAACTTCGTTTTTAGCCCAGTCGTCTAACATATCGTCGGTAATAGGTTTACAGTCTATTCTATCGCCGTTATGGCTTATATTCATAAGTTCGCCTAGACTAGCGTAGTCGCCTTCATTTAATAATTCTATACACCTTTCCGACCTAGCACACTCACCTACGCCGTATAGAGCAACCCCTCTTAAGTCGTAAAATGACGGCGATTTATGATTAGAGAGTATCTTTTTTATATTGTCTTTGTATTCGGGCAATAATGCTATAATGCCTGCCTTAGTTACCGTTTCTGGAATAGACTTTATGATTTTATAAACTTTGCTATAAGGTCTAACCTTTGCTACGTCTCTAAACTCAGTAAAGTTATAATCGGGAAACATTCTTTTAATAAGCATAAACGCAAACTCGTAGCAAGCCACCATTGAGTTATACTTATCTTTGCTTCCCTCCGATTTTTTTGCTTCTTCTAGACTGTTTGCAACGATAACCGAATATTTGTCCAAAAATTTTGCTTGTTCACCTACCGCGAAAGGCTTAAAATTAAGGTGAACTACACTTCCTGCCTTTCCGCATTTCATAGCGGCGTGGTCGCCTGTGCCCCCTCTCGAGCCTACGAACCACTCTCCCTCTCCACAAAGATTTATAAACTCTTTGTCGGTTATGTTTAAACAGTTGAGCGCTACAACTGCCTCCATCGTCGCAACTACTAAACTCGACGAAGAAGAAAGTCCTGCCGCAGCCGGCACGTTTCCGCTAACGAAAACGTCCATTCCACAAAGAGGCATTTCGCTATCGAACTGCGCTCTGATTACCGCGCTCTTAACGTAGTTAGACCAACAACCCTTGCTGTTTTCGAGTTCTTTTACAACCCTTTCGTCCGCAAGATAATCTAACCATTTATCGTATTTTTTATCGCCGAGCGTTTTTGATATTGAAAAACTCCTATCGCTATACGCTGAATTTTGATTAGAAAGATTAACCACGTCGTCGTCGCGCATTGCAGACACGAAAACGACGTCTTTATCGGTAGTCATAACGTTGATACTACCGCCACGGTGGTCGATATGCCTGCCCATTAAATTAATTCTGCCCGGCGAACGAGTAATAACGACTCTTTGGTCTCCGTATTTTTCTATAAAGCCCTTAAGCGCTTTTTCGTAACGCTCTTTTTGTAAATCATAGCACTCGCCGTAGATACCCTTAAACTTTTGGTCTAAATCTCCAGAATTTATAAGACTAATAAACTCCGATGCGTTTCGCATAAAATATTTACTCATTGAGCGGAGTTCTACTTTCGTGCTATAAGTGAGCATATCTAAAGGGGATTTAACCTCGTAAACGGTAGCCTCGTCGTTTTCTGCAAACTTTTCTAAGGCGTCGGTAATATAGATTTCGCCTTGGGCGTTGTTAGAACCCAAAGTTTCTATTACTTCTACGGCGCGGTTTACGTCTAAGCAGTAAAGCCCTGCGTTAGAATACTTTGCGTTTAACACTTGGTCTGCAGTAAAGGTTTTTCCGCATAGAGTTACGGTCGCGCTAGGCCTATTTGCCAGCGCCTTTTTTAATACCTTTTCGGCTTTTTTAGGGTTAAGTTTTATCTCTAATAAGGTTTTTTCGTAATCGTTTACGCCCACTTCGCCAAGTTTTAATAAAGCGGCGTCGGCAAGTTCTACTACGCCAAACGGCTTTTCGTCTATCGTCACGACCCTTCCGCCGTTATAGTTTGCCTTTTGAGGTTGAACGCCCCAAACGGCTTTTGAATCTTGCGCTTTTTTAACTAAATCCTTAAGAACGCTAGTGGCTATAATCTTATCGCCCATAGAGATTACCACCGGTCCGCTATAACCAACCGTTTGCAAGGCTTTAAGTCCGCACATTGCGGCGTGCCCCGTGCCTTTTTGCTCTTTTTGATAAGCGTAAACTACTCCGTCAACTCCGTCGAGGGTGTTCATAACCGAGTAGGCTTGATGCCCGATAACTATTACGAAACGGGTTATTCCGGCATCTTTCATATTTGCGATTATTCTTTTAATGGTTGGCGTGCCTGCGCAATCAAAACATACCTTGTTTTTAGAATCGTCACCCATGCGAGTGCCTTTACCTGCGCATAAAATTATAGCGGCTACGTTGCTCATAAACTGTTTCTCCAAATGGATTTATTATTTTTTAATCGACCGACTACTGTCGTAAACTTTCAATTTGTTCTAGGTATTTACCTACTACTATTCGTCTGTCGAACTGTTCTTCGACCTTTTTACGCCCTGCTAGCCCCATTTGCCTTTTTTCTTCTAGCGTTAAATCTGCAAATCGGATTATTGCGTCCTTTAAGGATTGTTCGTCCTTAGCCTCAAAGCCAAAGCCCGAAACTCCCTCGTCGAACGTTTCTATACACCCCGAGACGTTAGACGCTAAAACGGCTCTGCCCGTTGCCGACGCCTCGAGTAGCACGTTTGCCATTCCCTCGTGATAGGACGGAAGAACTATTGCGTGCGCGTCTTTTAAGAAGGGACGGACGTCTTTATTAAAACCTGCGCAAGTGACGTTAGGTAGGTTTTCGAACGGATTTGTCGTACCGAATTCTACGTCGCCAACGACGGTTAAGCGAATATCTTCTCGGCAAAGGAGTTTTTTAAATACGTTTGCAAGTTCGTTTACACCCTTGTCTTTAATTACCCTGCCCACGAATACGAGGTTAGTCGTTTCGGTTTGGGGATAATCTTCTAGAGTAAATCTTTGCAAGTTAACACCCGAGCCGGGTAACAGCACGGCGTTATCACGCACGATTTTTTTCTTTGTAAAAAAGTCTAGGTTAGACTCGTTTTGAAAGAAAACGCACTTTGCTTTTTTTAGGCCTAGTTTATACAAAAACAAGGTTATCTTTTGCAAAAGTCCACCGTTTTCCACCGCGTCGCCAAGTCCGGTAACGTTTGCTACGAAAGGAATTTTGTATTTTTTACAAGCCATACCGCCGTAAACGTTGGGCTTAACGGTAAACGCAAAAACGATATCGGGTTTTAACTCTTTTAGCGTTTTTTTATAAGCAGACAAAAGTTTTAAATCCTTAAAAGGATTTTTACCGTGTCTAGAAACCTCGGTTTTTATATACTGGCATCCTATATCAACAAGTAAATCAATTCTCTCTCCGTAAGGGCAAGCAATTATTACTTGATTACCGTCATTAACTAGCCTTTCAACCAATTCTAAACGAAAATTATAAACTACCAAGTCGCTATTTGCTAATATAAGAACTCTTTTCATAACTCCGTTTCCTTAATTGAGTCTACTAGCGAAAATTTTCTATATTCCGTTTTATATTCACTTATACTTTGGTCGTACGTTAAATTACCAAAGGCTTTATTAACCAGCCCAACAAACAATCCCAAAATTTTTAACGCTGGGGTAAAACCTTTTAATAGTTTAACCTTCTTTCCGTGAACGCCCCCTATCATTTTAACCATTTCAGAAGTATTGCTGTATTCTGCATTTTGAGGAAAAAATATTCCCGATTCGTTATTAACTATCATTAAACGAATAAACTCGGTTAAATTGTAGATATACAACATTGACCTTGCATTTTTAACGTATGGAAAATATGAAAATTTCTTTGCAAATTTAGATAAGGTTGGATAATTTCCTTTACTGCCTTT
>JAFZIB010000092.1 GCA_017554545.1 Clostridia bacterium | reverse complement strand
TCTCGAGTTTTGCGCCGGCAACGTAAACGTAGCCGTCAGCATCGTTTGGCAATTTGATTTCATATCCTTTTTCGTAGTGTGTCGGATAACCCTTAGACGCTAAAACTACGCAACAAGCTGAGCCTGACGAGAACTTTACGGGAATTTCACTTAAAGTACCGTTGGTGGTTGCCATCATAATATCTAATAAGTCGGTTTTAAGTAGCGGTAATACTACTTGAGTTTCGGGGTCGCCGAAACGGCAATTATACTCTATTACTTTGGGACCGTCTTTAGTTATCATTAAACCAAAGTATAAGCAACCCTTAAAAGTTCTACCCTCTTTTTTCATTGCATCAATAGTAGGCAAGAAAATTTCTTTCATGCATCTTTCTGCAATTTCTTTGGTGTAAACGGGGTTAGGCGCGATAGTTCCCATACCACCGGTATTTAGACCGGTGTCGTTATCCCCTGCGCGCTTATGGTCCATTGACGAAACCATAGGAATTAAGGTGTTTCCGTCGGTGAACGATAAAACGGATACTTCGGGACCTTCTAAAAATTCCTCTATTACGATATTGTTTCCACTTGCGCCGAACACTTTGTCTTGCATAATAGAGTTAACGGCGTCGAAAGCCTCCTGACGAGTTGTAGCAATAATAACGCCTTTGCCAAGTGCTAAGCCGTCTGCCTTTATAACTACGGGAATTTTAGAAGTCTTAAGGTATTCTAACGCTTTTTCGGCGTCGTCGAAGGTTTGATATTCCGCTGTGGGAATACCGTATTTTTTCATAAGATTTTTAGAGAAAACCTTGCTACCTTCGATAATTGCAGCCTTTTTATCAGGGCCGAAACAAGGTACGCCTACCTCGCTTAGCCTATCTACCGTTCCTAATACTAGTGGGTCGTCGGGAGCGACTACGGCGTAGTCAATTTTGTTTTCTACAGCAAATTTAACTATTTCATCGGTGTTAGTTGCGCTTATATTAACGCAAGTTGCATCTAGGGCTATACCACCGTTTCCGGGTAGAGCAAAAATTTCTTCAATCGCCTTATTTTCTCTAAGTTTTTTTATGATAGCGTGTTCTCTGCCACCGCCACCTATAACCATTATTTTCATTTAATATCTCGCTTAATTTTTAATCTTAGTGGTGGAATAATCTCATACCGGTAAACGCCATAGCCATACCGTATTTATCGCAAGCCTCAATAACTAAATCGTCACGAACCGAACCACCGGGTTGTGCAACGTAGCTTACGCCACTTAGTTTTGCTCTTTCGATATTGTCGCCAAACGGGAAGAACGCGTCTGAACCTAAAGCAACGCCGGAAATAGTATCTAAAAAGGCTCTAATCTCTTCTTTAGTTAGAGGTTCAGGTTGACGTGTAAAATATTTTTGCCAGTTACCGTCGGCACAAACGTCTTCTTCGTTTTTATTAATATATCCGTCGATAACGTTATCTCTTTCAGGTCTGCCTAAGGTAGGTAAGAAAGGAAGATTTAACACCTTTTCGTGTTGACGGATAAACCAAGTATCAGCCTTGCCACCAGCAAGACGGGTACAGTGAATTCTAGATTGTTGACCAGCGCCTACGCCGATTGCTTGTCCGCCGTATGCAAAACAAACGGAGTTGGATTGAGTATATTTTAAGGTGATTAACGCGATAATTAGGTCACGCTTAGCGCTGTCGGGTAAAGTTTTGTTTTCGGTTACGAGGTTGTTTAGCAAACTCTCGTCGATTTTAAAGTTGTTTCTACCTTGTTCGAAAGTGATACCGAAAACGTGCTTTCTTTCAATTTCTGCAGGAACGTAGTTAGGGTCGATTTTAACGATATTATAATTGCCCTTACGTTTCTTTTTAAGGATTTCTAACGCATCGTCGGTGTATCCTGGAGCAATAACGCCGTCGGAAACTTCTTTAGCGATTAATTTCGCAGTAGTAGCGTCGCAAACGTCGGAAAGAGCGATAAAGTCGCCGAACGAACATTGTCTATCAGTACCTCTTGCTCTAGCGTACGCACAAGCGAGCGGAGAATCGTCTAAGCCCTCTACGTCGGCAACGAAGCAAGCCTTTTTAAGATTTTCGTCGAGTTTAATTCCAACTGCTGCAGAAGTAGGACTTACGTGCTTAAATGAAGTTGCTGCGGGTAAACCCAAAGCCTCTTTTAATTCTTTTACTAATTGCCAAGCGTTGAAAGCGTCTAAAAAGTTAATAAAGCCTGGTCTTCCACATAAAATTTCGATAGGAAGTTCACCGTTGTTATCCATAAAAATTCTAGAAGGTTTTTGGTTGGGATTACAACCGTATTTTAATTGAAATTCGTTCATTTTAACTCTCCAAACTATTTGTTTTTATTTATTAGTTTTTCTTTAATTTCTCCCGTTTGTAAATCGGTATATCTAACGTAGAGAGAAATTTTGTTGTTTTGGTCTAAATTTTCCCAAATATCGCTAGCAAACTCGTCGATACAGTTGGGAACGGTTACTCTTTCAGGCTCGCCTTGGAAGGTAGGAATAGGATTGCCGTCGGTAACGTAGGTGTGAATAAAGTGGCCTAAACCCTTCTTTGCGGGATAGTCGAAGAAGTATCTTGCGCAGTCGCTACCTTCAGCGTCGATACTTTTTAAAATGCTCATTTGATAGGTAAAATCGTTGTTGTTAAAGGTTACCATACCGCTAATTCTAGGGGTAAAGTTTGGCGCGTCGGGCTCAAATTCTCTCGTAAAAAGTGCTTTTGCAAAACATTTATCTATGCATAAGAAGTCGTAGATAGTATCCGTTTGGTCGCCGTTAGTAACGATAAGATTGTTTTTATAAGTTCTAACAGCCGAATAAATAATTAAAGAGGGGTCTTTAACTTTTGAAACGTCGAACGGTTCGGTAAACACGTCGCCGTTTTTAATAGTGAATACTCTGTTACGGCTATTTTCACTTCTGCCCATTATAAAGTAGGCTATAACTGCGTTTTTACCGTCCTCGGATTTACCGATTACGATACCTCTGCCCACGTAAGGATTGCCCTTGATGGTGTTGCCCATTGATTTTACGTCGTAAATGCTCATTTTAATTCTCCTTATTTATTTCGCTTGCGAGTTTTTCGGTAGCTAACGGCAAAATAATCCATTCTGCTTGCTCCATAACTCGTTTTTGTAATACTTCGGGGGTATCCCCTTCTAAAACCTCAACGGCTTTTTGCATTAAAATCTTTCCGCCGTCGGGAATTTCGTTAACTAAATGCACGGTTGCGCCCGTTACCTTTACGCCGTACTCTAATGCTTTTTCGTGCACGGTTAAACCGTAAAATCCTTCTCCGCAAAAACTCGGGATAAGCGAAGGATGTACGTTTATAATTCTATTTGCGTAGGTTTTAACGAATTTTTCGCCCAAAATGCACATAAAACCCGCTAAAACTATCATTTGTATGCCTTCTGCTTTTAGAACGCTTAAAATACCGTCTTCGAAAGCTTGCCTCGTTTCAAACTGCTTGCGAGTAACCACCGCGGTTTTAATACCTGCGTTTTGCGCTCTATTTAGCGCGTACGCGTCCTCTTTGTTAGAAACTACCAGTTTTATTTCGCCACTAGTAATAATTCCGGATTTTTGTGCGTCGATTAGTGCTTGAAGATTAGTTCCTCCACCCGACACTAAAACCGCAATTTTAGTTTTTCTCATTTTTTGCCTCCACTACTTTATAATCCTTATCTCTGCAAAGATTAGAAAGTTTTTGGATTAACGGTATAAACGTACCACCTATCGCGTTACCTATTATTACCACTACGATAAAGAGTAACGTTGGCAAGTTAAACGAACGTGCAATTGCAAAATAGAACATATCCGCAATAGAGTGTTCAAAACCACTCAAAATAAATACGGGAATACAAATAAATATTCCTACAACGGTCTTTTTAATTCTGTAAGCCCAAACGGCAATAAACATTAAAACGCCACAGAAAAATGCTCGAATTAGCGTTTGGTAAATTAGTTGGTCGTTTAGTTTTGCTTGGCAAATAACTTCCGCTTTGTCTGCTAGCGAAGGAATACCAAATCTTAAAATTAAACCGAATATAACGCAACCAACGAAGTTAGACAACAAACTGATTGCCGTTAGCGAGTAGTTCTTTTTAGTGCAGTCAATCGCACAAAAACCGATTTTGCCCGTAAAAAGAGAAAAACCGAAAATGCAGATTGTATATAACGCTACCGAGAACATAATTGCGCCCACGTAACCGCCTACTGCTAGAAAAACGCTACCGCCTATCGATATCATTAAACCGGCTAAAACGCCGTTACAAAATTCTTTTAGCAAAAGATTACTCCCTTGTCGCCCTTAACGATTTCGCCCATAACGTAAGCGTCTTCGCCGTTTGCCTTTAGTATTTCTATCGCCTTTTCGGCATCTTCTTTATTAACCACTATACTCATACCAACGCCCATGTTAAAGGTGTTGAACATATCTCTTTCGGGGATATTGCCAGTCTTTGCAATAAGGTCGAAAATAGGAAGAATTCTAAGTTTCGATTTATCGATTTTTGCTGCCAAGCCTTCGGGTAAACTTCTTGGAATATTCTCGTAGAAACCACCGCCCGTAATGTGAGAAATAGAGCGAACTCTAACCTCGTCGAGTAATGCTAGAACGGGTTTAACGTAAATTTTGGTGGGGGTTAACAACGTTTCGCCAACCGACTTGCCGTTAAGTTCTGCCATAGGTTTAGAAATATCGTTAGTGCCTATACCAAAAACCTTTCTAACTAAGGAAAAGCCGTTAGAGTGAACGCCACTAGAAGGAAGTGCAATAATAACGTCGCCTTCTTGCATTTCCTTGGGGTTAAGAATTTTCTTTTTGTCAACTACGCCAACTGCAAAACCTGCAAGGTCGTATTCGTCGATAGGATAAAATCCGGGCATTTCTGCAGTTTCACCACCGATTAGAGCGGCACCGCTTTGAACGCAACCCTCTGCAACGCCACTAACGATAGAAGCGATATTTTCGGGAACGTTTTTACCACAAGCGATATAGTCTAAAAAGAATAAAGGTTTAGCACCGCAACAAATAACGTCGTTAACGCACATAGCAACGCAGTCGATACCAACGGTGTCGTGTTTATTTTGAATAAACGCGAGTTTAAGTTTAGTACCTACGCCGTCCGTTCCACTAACCAAAACGGGCTTTTCAATGCCGGTTAGGTCGAGTTCGAATAAACCGCCGAAACCACCCACGTCTGAGCATACACCCGAAGTAATGGTTCTTGCGATATGCGCTTTCATAAGTTCTACCGCTTTGTAGCCCGCGGTAATATCAACGCCTGCTGCTGCATAACTTTCTGATTTAGAATTTTTCATTTTTTTACTCCTTTCCGTTCCAACAGTAAGTACAAACCTTACAAGGTTCAAGTCCGATTGCTTTCATCATACCCTCTAAAGTTTGATATTCGAGCGAATCGAACTTCATTTTTTCGCAGATTGCCTTTCTAAACTTCTTACCTCTTTCGGTACTGCCGTCTGCGTATTCATCAATGTATTTTAGTCCTTCTTCCCCTTCTAATTCTACGATAACACGCCTCGCTAAAAGGTCCATATCCGAATTATTTCTAGAGAAGTTTAAATATTTACAAGCGTACATAATAGGCGGACAAGCCGAACGCATATGTACTGATTTTGCGCCGTTCTTAAACAAGAAATCTACCGTTTCGTTAAGTTGAGTGCCTCTAACTATACTATCGTCCACGAACAATAGGTTTTTGCCTTTTATAAGTTCGACTACGGGGATTTGTTTCATTCTTGCAACCTTTTTACGCTCGTTTTGGTTGGTAGGAATAAAACTTCTTGCCCAAGCGGGAGTGTATTTAATAAAAGGTCTTGCAAAAGGGACTTTGCTTTCGTTAGAATAGCCTATGGCGTGGGGCGTTCCCGAATCGGGCACACCGCTTACGTAATCGAGTTTAGGCAACGTGCCTGCGTTAATCTCGTTTTCAGCCATAATCTGTCCGTTTCTCATACGAACTAGTTCTACGTTTTTACCTTCGTAGTTAGCATTTGGATATCCGTAATAAGTCCAAAGGAAAGCACAAATCTTCATTTGCTCACTTCCCTTGTCGTGAACTATTATCTCGTCGGGATTTATCTCTACTATTTCGCCAGATTTTAGGTCTTTAACTTTTGTAAAGCCTAGTTTCTCAAACGCAAACGATTCGAACGATACGCTGTGTCCCGTTGCGTTTTTACCTATACTAACGGGTATTCTACCGTCTTTATCTCTTGCAACGAAAAGACTTCCGTTTTCCATAAGTAACATAATCGACGCCGAGCCCACTATTTGCTTTTGAGCGTTTTTGACACCTTCTACTAAAGTATCCTTTTCCTCAATTAACGCCGCGATAAGTTCGGTTGAGTTAACCTTATTGCCACTCATTCCTTGAAAAACGCCACGATTTTCCGAAAGGTATTGTTTTATTAATTTTTCGCTATTTGAAACGTAGCCTACCATAGTTATTGCGTACGTGCCGAACTTTGACCTAATGATTAAGGGTTGCGGGTCAACGTCGCTAATACAACCTACGCAAGCGTTTCCGTGTAGTCTTGCCGTTATGTTATCGAATTTGGTTCTAAACGGTGAATTTTCTATATTGTGAATTTCTCTTTCGAATTCGCCAAACTCGGTTACGGACGCCATACCCGCTCTACTCTTACCTAAATGAGAGTGGTAATCTACACCGAAATACACGTCTTGAACACATTCTTTTTTGCTGGTTATTCCAAAAAAACCGCCCATAAATTCCTCTTAATCAGTCGTATTAGATTTTACTAAAAAATAATTTAGATAAGGTCATTGGGTCGATATACTTTCCGTCTTGATATACGCGCATATTGCCAGACGCGATTTCGTCGATTAGCATTACCTCGTTGTCGTTGTATCCGAATTCGAACTTAATGTCGTACATTTCTAAGCCCTTTTCTTTTAAGTCGTCTGCAACGATTTTGGTAATTTTCTTAGTCATTTCAACCGTTTGGTCGTATTGTTCGCTGGTCATAACGCCTAAAGCGATTAAACCTTCTTTAGTTACTAGCGGGTCGCCCTTCGCGTCGTTCTTAAAGGTCATTTCTACGTATGAATCTAAGGGTGCGCCCTCTTCGATATAGTCGCCGTATCTTCTTAAGAAACTACCAACCGCTCTGTATCTGCAAATAACTTCTAAGCCTTTGCCGAAAACTTTACCGGGAAGAACTTCCATAGTGGTATTTTCTAAATCTGCCGATACGTAGTGAGTTTTTATGCCTGCTTGTTTTAATTTTTCAAAGAAATAAATGGACATACGAAGGTTAACGTCACCAACGCCCTCGATAGTTAAACCTACTGAGTTTTCACCTGGGTCAAACTTACCGTCTTTGCCGGTGCAATCGTCTTTGAATTTGAGTAAAACGTTGCCGTTTTCGAGTTCGTAAACGTCTTTAGTTTTGCCTTTGTAAATTAACTTTTTGTTCATAATCGTATCTCCTAAAATTATTTATTAAATTTATTTTCTACCGCAAGATTTTTTTCTAAAACGGCTCTTTTATCTTTTTCGCGCTTATCGTCTAAAGCCTTTTGCAAGTCTTTATCTTCGATAGCAAACATTTGTAAAACTAATAAAGCAGCGTTAACAGCACCGTTTATGGCTACCGTTGCTACGGGTATTCCCGATGGCATTTGTACGGTAGATAAAAGGGCGTCAACACCGCCTAATTTACCTGATTCGATAGGAATTCCAACTACTGGTAGAGTCGTGTTTGCAGCGATAGCGCCCGCTAGATGCGCCGCCATACCTGCCGCTGCTATTATTGCGCCAAAGCCGTTCGCTCTTGCGTTTCTAGTAAATTCCGCGCTCTCTTGAGGCGTTCTGTGTGCTGAATACACGTGAACTTCGTACGGAACGGAAAAACTTTCTAACGTGTCGATTGCTTTTTGAACGATTGGTAAATCGCTGTCACTACCCATAATGATGGCTACTTTTTTCATAAAATCTCCTTAAATAAAAAATTGGGCGCACTTACATCGTAAAAAAGCAAGTGTACCCAGACGGTCGGCTTTATTTCCTTTGTTCCTCCGTGGTACTCCACTTAATCCGTCAGTTGCAAAGGACGTTCGTTAATACGTTTATATTTTAACAAAAAGAATTTTTTTTGTCAACGAATAATAACACCAAAATTCGTTTTAAAGTTTACTTTAAGCAATTTTATTTTAAAGTTATCAACAGTCTGATAGCACCGTTAATCGATTAGCATATGATTTTGTATATTTTTTTCTTTTTGCGTTGATTTTTAACTTCCTTCGTGATATAATTTTCTAAGAATTTTACGTTTGGAGTTTTTTATGAAAATATGCAAGGGCTACGGCTCTACTTTATTTATAAGCAATTTTGACGACGATTTTAATTTGGTTCAAAAAATGACCAACGTAATCGCTAGCGACGACGGTGTGCTAAATAGACCGGTTGACTTTTTAGAATCAGGCTTAGCACCTAAGAACTGTTCGGATGAATGGACTTGCTCACCCGTACTTGCAATCAATACAGACGAGGCCGTTCCCCCAAGGGTAAACACTATCGCGATAGGCGGTAATCACGGTCATCCCTGCGCTATCGAAGTTATTCATTACGGTCACGGAAAAACTTGTAGGGACGTAGGCTCAGTTTATAAAGACGAAGACGGCGTTATTTTCTATTTAGTGCAAGTTCCCAACGAGGACGTTTTGACCTTCGTTTCTGAAAACGTTGGAAAGAGTAAATACGACTACGCTTTCGTGCTTAAAATCACGGGCAAACTAACTTTCGTTAGGAGTGGCTTAAACACCTTAGACGTTCGTCCGGAAGTTCAGGTTCTAAAATATTTAACCCCCGCTATACGCCACGAAAAAATCGACTTGTTTATAATTCAAGACGGCAAGCGCAAACGTGTTATAAAAGACGAAGAAGGCGAAACAGCGCAGATTCGCGAAGTTTATTCGGTTATTAACCCCGCAACCGTAGGTCCGGCTTTAGAAAAAAACAGACCCAAAGAGGGTTACGATAAGTGTCCGATTATTTCTGATTACGGAGAAAAGATGCTCGGCTACGACGCAACATATAATATTTTAGATGACGGAACTTATATTAACGATTTCTATATAGAAAAATTATCGGAGGCGACTTTTAATTCGTATATGGGCGTAATGGCACAAGAAAGACGCGACTTTTTCGGCGGTGGCGTGTTTAGATATATGCCTAAAACTTTGCCCTTTACCGCCGACGGAGTGACCTACGATTTTACAAAGCCCAAAAGCATAGAATCAGCCTTTCCAAAAAAGCATTATTTAACCAAAGAAAGTTGGACTAACACGGATAATCCGCCCGATAGATTTATTGATATTTTACGCAATAAAGACGGCAATAACAAACTTGGCTTTGCGCTAGGCTATTTACCCCTTTACGACGGCGAGCCACAAGTTAGAAAAAACAATCTTTCGCACGCAATCGATATTAGAAACTCAATCAAACTCTACCCCGTTTTCAAAGACGGCGACCTTAAGAGTGCTAGAGGCGTAGCCTATAAAAAATATTTTAAGATAGAGCGTGACGAGGGATATTATTACACCATTACTTTCGAGGGCGTTAAATATATTTATTGCGACACTTTTGCACCTGCAAAACTTGAAATTCCGATAGATAACAACGCCGAATTATTAGAAATCTCAAGCGATATTTCCTACTCGCTAAAAGACGGCAAACTAACGGTTGAAACGACTTCTTATAAGCCACAATTCGCCGTGTTTAAGTGCAGAGTTTAACAAATTATAAAACTAAAAAAGCATTTGGATTTTCCAAATGCTTTTCGTTTTTTACAGTTTTTATTTTACTCCTCTTCTTGCCAACAATCTACTTTGTCGGGAAGGTCGATATTCTTTACCAAAAAGGACGGCTCTTTGCCCTCTTTTTTCTGTTTTTTATAATCGTTTAGCGCGCGTACGACGTATTTAGACATAATCACTATAACGGGAATATTAATTAGACATTAAGCCCATAAAC
>JAFZIB010000091.1 GCA_017554545.1 Clostridia bacterium | reverse complement strand
GTATCTATACGCTTTTACCATCATATCTACGTCGGACGCTTTTACCGAAACGACGATATCTTGCACGCCGTACTTTTCTAAAATGGCAATCTTATCCAAGGCGCTCTCGGCTAGCGATACTTCGTTCTTGCCGTATTTTTCTAAAAATTTCTTTTCTACGCTACCCGTATTTGAGCCTACTCTAACCGGAATACCTGCTCTTTTAAGGGCGGACGCAATCTCTTTAACGTTAGCCTCTCCGCCAACGTTGCCGGGGTTTATTCTAATTTTATCAGCGCCACCATCAATCGACTTTAGCGCGAGTTTATAGTCGAAATGTATATCAGCCACCAAGGGTATATCGCACGCCTTTTTTACCACGGCAAAACTGAGCGCGTCGGCGTAGTCCACTACGGAAAAACGCATTATATCGCACCCTAATTTTTTAAGCCTTAAAACTTCTTTTATCGCTCTATCGGTATCCGAAATCTTAAAACTTGCCATGGATTGAATAGCAATAGGCTCTCCACCACCTAAGGCGACGTTGCCTATTTTTATTTTCTTTGTGATTTTAGGCATAACTACCCCTTTAATTTAGTAAAACAATTTTAACACAAATTATATTAAATGTAAATATTTTTTAATCAATACGGCTTAAACTCGCTAATTTTTGCCTACGAAAAAACGCGTTGCTCCAGCAACGCGTTTATGCTATTAATTTATTCTTAACTTGTAGGCGTAAAGCAAAGTGCTGTAAAAATCGTCTAAATAGGCTATTATATTTTTGTTTTCCGTTAGAACTTCGTAGGCGTCTAAAGCGTTTAACGTGTCAAGATATGACGATACGCAATTTATAACGTCTCTGTAATATCCTATTCTAACCAGTTCTTCTTTAGGGATAGGCTCTTGTTCTATCTGCATATACTTGAGTTTTAGCGACGCGCCCGCTTCGATAATCGTGTTGTCGTAGCGCTGAGTCTTTTCGTCTAGCGAATTGTTGTATTTATTTACGTCTCTAACGGTTTTATCGTACTGCTCGCTAAGTTCGGTTTTCTTGTTTTCTAGTTCTAACTGAAAAACCTCGTCAAAGTAACCGTCGGCGTTTTGCAGCTTTTCGTTCAGGTCGATTAGTTCGCCCTCAACGGTTGCGATTTCAACCTCTATAGGCGTTTTGAAAGCGTTTATTTCCTTAACGAGTTTTAAGTCGTAATCTATTAGCGTTTTCTCTACCGTTGAGTTGCTTGTCACACCCCTTTTTTGCGCCCATTCGATATACTTTTGCTTTGCGTTATCGTAGGTTTCCTCTAGTTTTTTTACGCCTTGTTCTAGTTGGGCGTTCCTTTTTTCTAGCAACGCTGTTTTGGCTTTTATTTGCGCGCTAAGTTCGGCTTTATATTTTAGGATTTCTCGCTTTTGCGCGCCGGCTAATTGCCCCGTTGCAATCTCGACAATTTGTTGTTGACTGGGCTTGGTGTACCTTAAATGCGAAAGACGAAGCGGTTGCAATTCCACCTTTTGATACTCCTCTCTCCTCAATCGGTAATAGCAAAAAATCTCGCCTAAAATTTCTTCCATTTCATCTATGGAAGTCGGTGTTCTAAATTCCATTTTCCCTCCTAAACCTTATATTTTATACGCATTTTCTCAACTTTGGCGTCCGTCCACTCCGAACTTAATTGAAACTCGAACCAGTTAGACGCAAGATTGCATTTGCACGACGGTTCCCACTCCTCTAGTATCGTCTTAACCATGCCGAACTCTCCCTTAACTATTAAATCTAAAGGTGGGTGGGCGTCGAATTCTACCGAGATTAAACGCTTTAGTCCGTTTTCTAAATACAACCTACCGCTGTGCCAATAAAAAGGCAATCCCGGCAGACATTTATTGAGGGTAAGTTTTCTAACGAAACCTACGTATTTGTCCGCAGCGTAACCTCCTAAAGCAGATAGAGTATCGTCGCAATAAGAATACTCGATTTGCCCCGTAGAAACGTTGTAATGCATTAAATTTACGTTGAGAATTTTGGGCGTTTTAACCAATGCTATATAATAATTTTCATAACTGCCGTAAAACAGAAATTCGCAAGGCAAATTCTCGTTAAAATCGGCTTTCTTTTCCACTTTGGTTTTGCTTATTTCATACACCCCGTCACGACCTAAACAATACGTGAAATTACCTATCGTAACCACGCTTTTATCCTTTAGGTCAACGTATCCAGAAGCAATTTTAGTGCAAATAATATCCCTGCCGTTTAAAAAATTATCTAGTCTTAACACGCCATTTTTGCAGGCGATAATTAAACTTCTATCGATATAACCCACGCCGACCACCTTGCCTAATTCGTAGGGTGCTTCTAGCACTACGTCAAAGTTTAATTCTTCGTCTAAATCGTCTAAAATCAGGTCGTTAGAACAATATACCGTTTGGTCTTTTGAGGTGAAAATTCTGTTATAAATCAACGTGGAATTTTCGCCCGTAAAGGACGGCGTTTTTACCTTTTTTCCGTTTAGAAAATATAGATAGTTGCCGTCGTAAAAGAACGTGGCTTTCCCGTCCGACAGTTTTGCCTCAAAGCATTTTGGCTCGCTCGTAAATGCTTCTTCTATCGCCTTAACCGCCTTTCCGTTTTGCAAGGTATAAACGTACCCGTTCGTACAAAAATAATAGATTTCGTCGTTTGCGAAATAGCACCTTACAACGCTTAAATTGCTAGGAAATATCAGTTGGGTTTCGGCAATCATCAATCCTTTTTCCAAGGTGTTTTGAGTAGCCAACGCGTTATAACAGATATGCCCCTTTCGGTTGAACTCAACTAGTAGGTTTTTGGTTTTCGTAAAGGATTTCATTATGCCCAAACCCTACCTTTTATCCACGAGTTTTTTACCTTGCTTATCTTTTTTAGTTGTTCGGCGTATTTGTCGTGGTAAACGCAAGCCGAATCAAAGTCGCAAAGGGTAAGATAGTATTCAGCCACTACGCCGAGCGCCAAGATTTGCTCGGTAATTTTTTTGTTTTCGAACTCCATTTCACTAGACAAATCTAAATTTCCCACAAAATAGGCGTAGGTCACGGTATCGGCAATCTTATTAGTCGATATACCGTCCCCTTTGATTTCAAAGTCTATTTCGCTTGCAAAAGCGTCCTTTACGCTTAAAATTTCTATCGGATTGTTAATAAGGTCGGCAATCTTGAAACCGCCGTTTGCCCACTCTACCTTTTGGGTGCAAATCGTGTAAAAGCCCATTGCGGTCAGTTCGGTTATTACAAGATTAGCAAGCCTAACTAATTTATCGGTTTGTTTAATCGCTTGTTCGCTGACGGTTTGTCCCCTAAGATAGTCCAACACGTTTTGGTCGTCTAGCATAGTTGCTGAATTTTCTATTACTTTTTGAATTATCATATTGCGCCTCCTTAAAAAAATACGTCGGGTTTTTACACCCGACGTACTGCTTTATTACATTTCGGTAATACCGGAAATCATACCTTGTCCTGCAGGACGAGAGCAGATTAGGTCGGCGTATTTTACCAAGGTTGCCGTGTAAACGGGTTTGCCGGGAATTTGTTTAAGCACGTTGCCGTCTTCGCCAGCAAGCCATTGCCAATCGCAAAGTTGATGCATAGTAAAGTCGTCCGTGTTAAGCAAATACATAGTGCCCTTAGGGCAGAATCTGTCTGCAACTACCGGAATACCATTGTAACTTATAGCCTTAAATCCGCCTTCAAGATTCATAACGTCCACGTTGCTCTTAGAAGTTGCAAAAAGGTTTTGCAACGCTCTTCTAACGCCCCAAGAACATACGATAAAGTCAGTTTTACCGCCACTCCTTTCTTCAATTGAATCAAGTGCCTTTTGGATTTTTAGTTCGGTAATTTCGCCTGCATTTGTTAAAGAGTAGGGTTGAAGCCACTCGTTAGTGTCTTTATAAATACCGTAAATATTATCTACCATATCACTAAAAATAGCCTTTAAGCCGGTAATTTCGTTATAGTAAGCGCCTTGAGAGAAAATCCCGTCGCCAACCTCCACGAATTTGGTGGCGTCGATTATACCTTCAAAGCAAATATAGCCGTTTCCTTTGTCAACTCTGCTAATTCTTAAGCCGTTACAACCGGGAGCAATAGTGCCGTCGACTTTTCTCACGTCAACGCACATACCAACGAGATATTTTTCCACATCCTCTACTGCGACTTTTTGGCCTTCTACGTGGAAAATTCCACCAATCTTACCCGTACCGTCGCCAAAAAGCATTCTGCCTAGGTTAAAGTTGCTTGCCTTAATTAAGCCTTCCATTTCAGCGTTTAATAGGTTTACGAACGCGCCTGAATCGTTAGCCGTTGCTCTAATTGCCTTGTCGGAAATTTCAATAGTGCCGTAAAGGTTTTTTAGGGTAGAAACGAATTGTTGATATTTGTTTCCACCAGCCTTAGGCAAATCGCCGTCTTCTTCACCTACGCCTACGCCACCGTTAATGCCGTAGATTATGGGTTTTCTGATTTCCTTGCCGTAAACGTCACGGGTAGATTGCTTAACCCTACTTAAAAAAGGGTGACTAGATAGGTTTAATTGTTCGGTAATAACGTCTAAATATACTTGTTTTAACGCTTTTTCTGCGTTAGTTAAATTAACTGCCATAATTTCTCCTTAATCGTCGTTTGTGTTTGGTTTTCGCCTTTGGCGAACAACCTAGTTAAAAATTTCTTTTGCCAAGACGCCAGCCTCGTCAAAAGTTTTGGGTTTGCGAACGGGTGCTTTAACGCCCGTGCCTGCGCTTCCCATTACGATAGCCGTTTGTTTAGCGGATAAAACGCCTTTTAGGTAGTCTTTAAGGACTGCTTTTTTGTCCTCGTCGGTTATACCTACTGCGTTATCCGCCCCCTCCTTGACGCTTGCGGTCGGGGCAGTTGCTTTATCGACCGAAGTTGCCAAGCCCTCCAACTCCTTAATGCGCTGACAACGTTTAGTAAATTCAGCCTGTAAAGAGTTGTAAGCGTGAATAAGTGCGTTAACGTCTTTAAACTTTCCTAACGAGACTTCGCCATTCTGCGTATCCTTTTCCGTCTCCGCCTCTGCGGTAATACCGTTGGCATTCGTTTGTTCATTTTTGAGTTCATCCATTGTTTCTTATTCTCCCTTAAGTTTATCGTTTATGCGTTGTTTATGCTCTTTAACGTGGTCAAAGAGCCTTTGCTTTTCCTCTGCCGTTAAATATTGATATTCGCCGAGGATATATCTGGTATGCTCCTCAACGTGAATAGCGTCGTCGTCAATCTCCTCGATTTGCATACCTAGTTTTCTAATTTTAGGGTTTTCAGCCTGCGCCTTTTCTTCTTGCAAGCGAGACGCTCCCTTTCTGTAATCTAAATCCTTGTACCCTAAAAGAGTAAGCAATTTTTCTTTAGTTGACGACCTAATTTGACCGTTCTCGTCGAGTAGCAGACCGCTTTCGTGAAGTTTAAAGAGCATATCCTTTTTGCTTCTGTACGAAGATAAAAGTTCGTTCTCGCCGTCTAAATATACGTCGTCGATAGCGATACTAAACGGAGAGGCGTAGGCAATTTTTACCTTGCCCGTCCTGTCCTGATATTTTACCGCGCGCATACCCGATACGAACTGTGCGTAAAGTCTTAGCGTTTGCTTGGCGATTTCTAAATAACTGCACCTAATTCTTTCGGCGGTAAACGCAAGTCTTTCGTTGTCTTGTTCAACTAATATCTCAAGAGAAGTACCACTAGACACCTTGGCGTTTGCAGTTGAGGAAACCACGTCGGAAACACCGCTAATTATAACGAATTCGTTAAGCAATCTTTCTTCTTCTACGCTAAATTCGCTAGGTACGCCGTCGAGCGACATCATTTCGGGCGCTTTTGCTCCTTGTCTATAAACTAAAACTTTGCCTGGCGATAAACCCTCTTGCGCTAAATCGTCGGTATCCACCGAGCCATCCTCTACGGTCATTACGCCCATTGATAGCCTACTTAAAAACTCGTGTTTGCGGTTTTTAACGGCATTAAAGGCACGTTGAACGGGAATTAATCGCTCGATTATACTTTTGCCAAAGAATTCCCCCGCAACCGATATAGACTCTTGTTTAACGAACGGAAAGGTTCTTCTTCCAGAAACGTCGTTTACGTAAGGCAACTCGCCAACGTATAACAGTTTTCCATCGGCAACGGTAATAAGTCTGCCGTTAGGATACTTTTCGCAAGGTTTTTCGTAGCGTTCTATAACCACTACGGCGTTTGGCATAACGTTGCTTTTATCGGGTTTGTTAACTATTCCGTCTCCTTTATTTAGACCAAGAACGTCCACGTCGCCACCCGAAAGAACTACGTTATACTTGCTTTTAACTTCGCTAACGGGCATAACCTTTGCGTGAATTATGCTCTCGCAGGAGGCTAAATCCTCTACGAAAAGGTTGTCGGGAAAGATTTCAAATGGCGAAACGGCTAAAACCTGAACGTCGCCTTCTTTTACTTCGCGTCCGTCAAGCACACCTAAACTGTTTCCACCTTCGTTGTCCCAAACGATTTTATAAAAGCCCGTGCCACAAGTCTCCGACCAGGTCGTTACCTTTTTAACGACTTCGTTAACCCCCGAACGTTTAAAAACGTCCTCTAAGAATTTTTCGGCAATATCCGAACTGTCCACGTCGGCGTCGTCGTCGGAATTTGGTCTTACGAATACTTCCGGCTTAACTCTAGCAAGTTTAGATAGCCTAGTTTCAATAATAGGCGCAACGTGGTTGTAAACCAACTTGTTCTGCCAGTAAAACTGCTTATCTTCGCTAACGATTTCCCCTCTGCCATTAACGTGACAATACTGATTACCTTTAAGAAAGTTAACGTTAAGTTCCCATTGACTTTCTAACTGGGCACGCATCTTTTGGCGACTTTCAAAATCGGAAGTAACGAAAGCAACTAATTCCTCCTCGTACTCCTCGCGCTGTTTGGCGTTTAATAGTTTTGTTTTAGAACTGCCTTTATAAGTTTTTTGCATTTTAACTCCTTTAGTTTTTAGTTTGAGAAAGCAATTTTAACAGCCTGATTTTTTCTTCTTCCAACTGCTCGTCGGAAAGAGAAGAAATAGGCGTAGAAGTTTGTTCCAAGAGTAATTTTAGCGCCGTGGGGTCAGGCGGAACGTTTTTGGTGGTAACCTTGCGTTTTATCAGCCTGATTTGTCCCTCGTCGCCCTCGGAATACTCCTCCACGACCTCGGTGGCGTCGTAGCCAAGCGCCCGCTTGATAACGGCATCCCTAACGTCGCTTTGTTTAAGGGTTTTTCTTTTAGTTTTTTCTTTCATTTAGAATTTTCTTAAAAAGTCTTTCCTTGTCTTTTTGAATCTCGGTCTTTATAGGCTTTAATTCGGGCGTAAACGGCTTGCGCATAAGGTAGTAACGCATTTCGTCTAGCGCGTGGTCGTCGGTCTTTTTAGGGTTATCTCCGTCCCCCCAACGATACGACTTTAATTCTCGGATTAAATTAACGCACGAGCGAAAAATATAAATTTTAGGCTTGCCTCCCACACCTTTAAGATACTGTTTAACGCGCTGTATTCCCGAAAACATATCTTTATTGACGTTTGGATTGGCATAGAT
>JAFZIB010000090.1 GCA_017554545.1 Clostridia bacterium | reverse complement strand
GGGCTTAATTTTGGCAAAGAGCAAAGCAATCTTTTAATCTTTAATATCTTGCTCTTTTTTATATAAGGGCTAAACATTAAAACGACAAAATCTCTATCGTAAAACTCTATATAAATTCCTTTGGAAAGTAGAACGTCTTTTAACCGTTCTCCCGTGTAGCCTAGTTTTTTGCCGTCAAAACATATCTTTAAAGGCTCGTTTCCGTAAACGGTAAAACCCTTCTCTCTTAAAGCGTCTTTTAACAGATTTACAGATAAAACGACGGAGTTGAGTTTTGTGGTAAAACCCTTTTTAACAACCTTGTTGCAGTTGTCTAAAGACTGCAAAATTAAATAGGAGGGAGAGGTGCTACCAAACACGGAAAGCGCTTTTTTAGCGCTTAAAATTAAACTTTCATCTAAACGGTTGCTCAAGTGTAAATATGCACCTCCGGTTAAACAGGGGAGGGTTTTATGCGCCGAACTCGCGCACATATCCGCGCCCAAATCAATCGGAAAAAGACTGTTTTTTAGAAACTTTAAATAACTTCCGTGAGCGCAATCCACAAGCAGTAAAATCCCGTATTTTTTGCAAATTTCAGATATAGATTTTAAGTCTAAAAGCCTACCTAAATAATCGGGTGAAGTGAGGTATAACGCCGTGGGGATTTCGCTAGAGTTTTTAAGAAGATTTTCTAGTTTGCAGGCGGTTAAATCGCTAGTTAAAAAAGGGCTACAATCGTTATAAATCCAACCTAGTTTTGCACCGGTTAGGCATATCGCCGTTAAAAAGGATTTATGAGCGTTTCTAGTGGCTAAAAAATAGGGCTTTTGACCTTTAGATTTAGCAAAAAGACATGTTAAATAAACCATTGCTCTAATCGCTAAAGAACTGCCCTCCGTCGAGTAGAAAGTATGGCAATTAAAAAGGTCGCTAGCAATCAATTCGCTCTCTAAAATAACGCCGTTAGAGTTATACAACTCGTCTGCACCGTCAATTTCGGTAACGTCAAATTTTTCTAGACCTATAAATCGCTTGCCTTTATGCCCCGGAACGTGTAATCTTACGGGGCGTTTACGGGCGTATTTTTTAACGAAATCCCTAACGGGTGTTTTAGTCATAATAAATTATTCGCACAAGTCGTCTATCGCAACGGCTATAGCGCACTCCATACGTTTTTTAAATAGTTCGCAACCGGTTTTATACACGCCCGTGATACTTCCCGTAGCGTGATATGCGTTAGCAGCGCAACCTCCCGAACAATATAGTCTTGCCCAACAGTCTGCGCACTCGGGATGAGCGTAAACGTTGCAGTTTTCGAACTCGGCGCAAACGGGGGTGTTAGTAACACCCGTGTAAACGTTGCCAAGCTTAAACTTTTCGTCGCCAACAAACTGGTGACAGGGGTATAAATCGCCCCATGGCGTAACCGCCATATATTCGGTGCCTGAACCGCAACCGGAAATTCGTTTATAAATACAAGGACCACCCGTTAAATCTATCATATAGTGATAAAAAGTAAAGGGTTTGCCTTGTTTTTTGCGTTCTAACATAAGTTCGGCTAAACGCTCGTATTCGCGCATAACTATTTTAACGTCGTCGTCGGTTAACGCCTGCGGGTCTGACGGTGCACAAACTACGGGCTCCATACTGAGTTCGGTAAAGCCTAGGTCTAGCATAGTTTTAATATCTTCTAAAAAGTCGGGATTATTGTGGGTAAAAGTACCGCGCATATAGTAGTTTTTACCCTCTCTCGCCTTAACTAATTTTTGGAATTTAGGCACGATTTTTTCCCAACTTCCGTTGCCTTGATAGTCAACGCGGAATTTATCGTGCACTTCTTTTCGTCCGTCTAAACTCAAAACGACGTTGCTCATCTCTTCGTTTGCAAACTCAATAACGTCGTCGTCGATTAGCACGCCGTTAGTGGTTAGGGTAAAGCGGAAATTCTTGCCGTTCTCTTTTTCAATCTTTCTAGCGTAGGCGACCAAATCCTTAATCATTTGCCAATTCATCAACGGCTCACCGCCAAAGAAGTCAACCTCTAAATTTCTTCTCGTGCCCGAGTTTTCTACTAAAAAATCGAGCGCTCTTTTACCAACCTCTAAACTCATAACGGCTCTTTCGCCCGAGTATTTGCCTTGGCTGGCAAAACAATACGAGCAGTTAAGGTTGCAAGTATGCGCAACGTGAAGGCAAAGCGCCTTAATAACGCCCTTGCTTTTTTGCTTTAAATCTTTTGCCTTATCCTTAAAAGTGTCGGGAGCAAATAGCGAGCCCTCCGCCTTAAGATTTTCTATATCTTCGTAGCATTTGGCTACTTCTTCTCTAGTAACGCCCTCGGCGTCTTTATACTTGTTAAAAATATCGTCAACGAGTAGTTCTTTGGGGGTATCTAAAAACCTTTCTATCATATCGTAAGAAAGGTCGTCAACTAGATGGATAGCGCCCGAGCATACGTCTAAAACGACGTTTTTATCAAGAAATTTGTATTGATGAATCATATGTATGTCCTTAAAGAGAATTGTAAAAAGAAAAAAGGGTTGACGCATTAGCTTCAACCCCAAATTAACCGTTATTTGCTTTCTTTAGCCTTGGTGTTTTCGCACTTCTGGTTAGCAATACCGCAACTGGTTTTGCAAGCCGATTGACAAGAAGTTTGACATTCACCGCAACCGCCGTTTTTAGCGCTTTCGCAAAGGTTTCTCGTTTTAATAGTGGTAATACGTTTCATTTTTATATCCTCCAAAGTGTTTACGAATACGTTTATATAAATATAATAATACTTAATGGCAAAAAAGTCAACTTTTTTTTAAAAAAAGAGCGCGTGATAGCCCAAAAGCGCACTCCACCTTTGTTTACAATGAATAAACAGGTGAATACAAAACATAAATATTCGTAAAATTATTCAATATAGATAAAATTTTGAATAAAAAACTATAAAAAATTGCAAAATATACAGTTAAAAAAGTTGACATAAACCCTCAATATGGATAAAATATAATCGTTAAATAAATTTACAAACTTTTTGGAGGTTTCGTTATGGAAAAGAAAGATATTAAAAAGGTCGTTTTAGCGTATTCCGGAGGCTTAGATACTTCGATTATAATTCCTTGGCTTAAAGAGAACTACAACGACTGTGAAGTTATAGCCGTATCAGGCAACGTTGGTCAAGCGGACGAATTAGAAGGCTTAGAAGAAAAGGCGTTAAAAACGGGCGCTTCTAAACTTTACGTAGAAGACTTAACCGACGAATTCGTAGAAGATTATATTATTCCCACAGTTCAGGCCGGCGCAAAATACGAAGAGTATATGCTAGGCACTTCGTTTGCTCGTCCTATCATTGCAAAGAGAATTGCCGAAATTGCAATCGCAGAGGGCGCAGACGCTATTTGTCACGGATGTACGGGTAAGGGTAACGACCAAGTTCGTTTTGAACTTGCAATAAAGGCTTTCGCTCCCGATATGCACATTATCGCGCCTTGGCGTGAGTGGTCTATCAAGAGCCGTGACGAAGAAATCGAATACGCAGAGGCGCACGACGTTCCGTTAAAAATCAATCGTGAAACCAACTACAGTAAAGATAAAAACTTATGGCACTTATCTCACGAAGGTTTAGATTTAGAGGACGCAGGTAACGAACCCTTATACGATAAGGAAGGCTTTTTAGAAATGGGCGTATCTCCCTTAAAAGCACCCGATAAGCCCACCTATTTAACTATCGATTTTGAAAAGGGCGTTCCCGTAGCGCTAAACGATAAAAAGATGAGCGCAAAAGAATTAGTGCTTGAACTTAACAAATTAGGTGGCGAAAACGGTATCGGCTTACTTGATATCGTTGAAAACCGTTTAGTTGGTATGAAATGTCGTGGCGTTTACGAAACTCCCGGCGGTGCAATCTTATACTTTGCTCACAACTACCTAGAAACCTTGTGCTTAGATAAGATGACAGCGCACAAAAAACAAGAATTATCGGTTACTTTTGCAGACTTAGTTTATAACGGACAATGGTTCACTCCCTTAAGAGAGGCTTTATCTGCTTTCGTAGCTAAAACTCAAGAACGCGTTACCGGTAAAGTTAAACTAAAACTTTACAAGGGCAACATCATTAAGGCGGGCGTTTGGAGTGATTATTCACTTTATTCAGAAGAAATTGCAACCTTTGGCGAAGATAACGTATATAACCAAGCGGACGCAACCGGATTTATCAACTTATTCGGTCTTCCCATTAAGGTTCAAGCGCAAGTAGATGCAAAAATTAAAAACAACAAATAATTAAGTAGGAAAAATTATATGGCAAAAATGTGGGCGGGTCGTACCGACGGACAACTTAACAAAGACGCCGACGACTTTAACTCTTCGATTTCTTTCGATAGTAAAATGTTTAAGCAAGATATTACCGGTTCAATGGCGCACGCGCAAATGCTTGCGACCTGTGGTATTATCACTTTAGACGATGCGGATAAAATTATAGCAGGACTAGAGGGAATATTAAACGATTTAATCTCGGGCGACTTGCAAATTTCACCCGAGGCGGAAGATATCCATATGTTCGTAGAAGAACAGTTGATAGCGCGTATAGGTGATACGGGTAAAAAATTGCACACGGCAAGAAGCCGTAACGACCAAGTTGCGCTCGATTTAAGAATGTATCTAAAAGACCAATGCAAAACTATTAGCGAACTTTTAGTAGAACTCTTAAACGTTTTAGTTAAAAAGGCAGACGAGTATAAATATACCGTTATGCCAGGATATACTCACTTACAACGCGCGCAACCAATAGTGTTTGCCCAACATTTACTTTGCTACGCGCAAATGTTTAAGCGTGACTACTTAAGGCTAAACGACGCCGTGGACAGAATGAATTATTCTCCACTCGGCAGTTGCGCTTTGGCTGGTACGACGTACGCTACTAACAGAAAATTCGTTGCCGATAAACTCGGCTTTAACGGCGTTACCGAAAACAGTATGGACGGCGTTTCGGACAGAGATTTCTGCATAGAACTTTTGTCGTGCTTTTCAATAATAATGATGCACTTATCGCGTTTTTGCGAGGAAATTATATTGTGGACGAGTTGGGAGTTTAAGTTCGTTGAACTCTCCGACGAGTTTACTACCGGCTCAAGCATAATGCCACAAAAAAAGAACTCCGATATGGCGGAACTTATCCGAGGCAAAACGGGTAGGGTGTACGGCGACTTGTTCACGCTTCTTACCGTGCTAAAAGGTTTACCCTTAGCGTATAACAAGGATATGCAAGAGGACAAAGAGGCTATTTTCGACGGTTTAGAAACGGTAATTAAGTGTCTTAAAGTGTTCAATCCAATGCTCGACGGTATGAAAGTGCTTAAAGAAAACATGTACTCCGCCGCTCAAAAAGGCTTTATAAACGCGACCGATTTAGCCGACTATCTAACCAAAAAGGGCGTTCCGTTTAGAACGGCGTATAAAGCGGTAGGCTCAATCGTTGCAAAGTGCGTTAAAGAAAACAAGGTGCTAGAGGACCTTTCACTTGCAGAATTTAAGGAGTTTAACCAAGAGTTCGAACAAGATTTATACGAAGAAATCTCTTTAGAAACCTGTGTAAATAAGCGCGTGTCAGAAGGCGGTACTTCGCCCGATTCGGTGCAAAAACAAATAGAATTACTAAAGGAATTTTTGTTAGGTATTTGCTAATGAAAAAGATATTTATAGACGGTAGCGCAGGAACTACCGGACTTAGGATTTACGAAAGGTTATCTAGTAGAAAGGATATTGAAATAATCACCCTTTCCGACGATAAACGAAAAGTTCCCGAGTATCGCAAACAAGCAATTAACGAGAGCGACGTAACCTTTTTATGCTTGCCCGACGACGGCGCGAGAGAAGCCGTGTCGTTTATAGAAAACCCTTCCGTAGTAGTTATCGACGCTTCTACGGCGCATAGAACGGAGAGCGGTTGGACGTACGGATTTCCCGAACTGGACGTATCGATAGAAAAGGCGCTCCCCTCTGCAAAGAGAATAGCCGTTCCGGGCTGTCACGCAAGCGGTGTAATTTCACTAATCGCTCCGCTAATTGCAAAAGGGATACTAAAAAAAGACAGTTTGCTTTCGGCAACCTCGGTAACGGGATACAGCGGTGGCGGTAAAAAAATGATTGCCGACTATCAATCGGAAAACAAAAGCCCGTTATTAGATTTTCCAAGACAATACGCGCTAACTCAACAACATAAACATCTAAAGGAAATTTCCTTTTATACCAAGTTAGAGAAAGCGCCGGCGTTCTCGCCAATAGTTGCGCCTTTCTACAGCGGTATGGAAGTGACCGTGCCTATATTTATAGAAAATTTAACGGCTGGAAAAACCAAAACGGACGTAATCAACGCATTAAAAGAGCAGTATAACGGCAAAATCGTGTTCTACTCGGACGACGCAGAAGAAGGTTTTATTTCCTCGGGCGTGCTTAGCGGTAAAGACAGTATGCAAATTTCGGTATTCGGAAACGAGGAGAGAATATTGCTTTGCTCAAGATACGACAATCTAGGTAAAGGCGCGTCAGGCGCTGCGGTTGAATGCTTAAACTACGTTTTAGGTTTAAGTCCCGAATTCGGCTTAGAATTATAACTATCATCAAAATTTAAGGAGAACAAAATGAAAATTATTTCGGGCGGTGTGTGCGCTGCAAAGGGATTTACTGCAAACGGTATTCATTGTGGTATTAGAAAGAATAAACTCAAGCGCGATTTAGCCCTAATATATAGCCAAAAGATTTGTAACGCGGCAGCCGTTTACACCACTAATTTGGTTAAAGGCGCGCCCCTAACCGTAACTAAAAACAATATTAGCGACGGCAAGGCTCAAGCAGTTATCTGCAACAGCGGTAACGCAAACACCTGCAACGCTAACGGAATAGAAATAGCAACCCAAACTTGTGCGCTTTTAGCAAACGAGTTAAAAATTAACCAAACGGACGTTGTGGTTGCTTCGACTGGAGTTATAGGTCAACCTTTAGATATAACTCCTATCGCAAACGGAATACCCGAACTTGTAAAAGGCTTGGGAGATAACAGTTCGCTTGCCGCAGAAGGAATTATGACCACCGACGTTAAGGAAAAAACGGTTGCAGTATCCTTTGAAATAGGCGGTGTAGAGTGCAAAATAGGCGGTATCGCAAAGGGCTCGGGTATGATTCACCCAAACATGGCGACTATGTTGGTTTTTATAACTACCGACTGTGCTATAAGTTCTAAAATGCTATCTAAGGCGCTATCTACCGATATAGCAAACACCTTTAATATGATTAGTATCGACGGCGATACTTCCACGAACGATATGGTTACCGTTTTGGCTAACGGTATGGCAGGTAACGATATAATCGACTGCGAAGGCGAAAACTTTAACGAGTTTATGAAGGCGCTTAACACGGTTAACGTTGCACTTTGCAGAATGATTGCTGCAGACGGCGAAGGCGCTACTAAATTATTAGAGTGTAAAGTTAGCGGTGCAAAGGATATCGATACAGCAAAAACGGTTGCAAAATCGGTTATATGTTCATCTCTAACCAAGGCTGCAATGTTTGGCGCAGACGCAAACTGGGGTAGAGTTCTTTGCGCAATAGGTTATAGCGGTGCAAAGGTAAACGTGGATAAAATCGACGTGTTCTTCTGTTCGAATAAAGGCGAAATTCAAGTATGCAAATCGGGCTCGGGCGTAGATTTTAGCGAAGAAAAGGCTAAAGAAATTCTCTTGCAAGACGAGATACTTATTAAAGTTGACCTTAACGACGGAGAGGCAAGTTCTTCGGCTTGGGGTTGCGATTTAACCTACGACTACGTTAAAATTAACGGAGATTATCGTACTTAAGGAGTAAATATGGATATATCAAACGCAGGAAGGGCAAGCGTATTAGTAAACGCTCTACCTTACATAAAAAAGTATAACGATAAAATCGTGGTAATAAAATACGGTGGAAACGCAATGATAGACGAAAACCTTAAAAACAAGGTTATGAAGGATATCGTTCTTTTGCACCTAATAGGCGTAAAGGTCGTTTTAGTACACGGCGGTGGTCCGGAAATTAGCGAAACGTTAACCAAACTCGGCTTAAAATCAGAGTTTAAAAACGGACTTAGAGTAACCGATAAAGATACCGTTGACGTCGTTCAAATGGTTTTAGCCGGCAAGGTTAACAAAAGTTTAGTTAACCTTTTGGGCGTTAAGGGCGGAAAGGCAATCGGCTTATCCGGTCTAGACGGTCAAATGATTATGGCAAAAGTTAAAGACGAGGAATTAGGTTTCGTTGGCGAAATTACCGCAGTTAATACCGCGCCTATAATCGACGTTTTAGAAAAGGGGTATATTCCCGTAATATCCACCGTAGCGTGCGACGAACAAGGCAACGTGTTTAACGTAAACGCCGATACTGCCGCGGCAAAAATCGCAGGCGAGTTAAAGGCGGAAAGTTTAATATCTATGACCGACATTAGCGGAATACTAAGAGATAAAAACGACCCCTCAACCTTGATTAGCAAAATCAGCGTGGACGAGGCGGACAAACTCGTAGAAGAAGGCGTAATAGTTGGCGGAATGATACCAAAAACCGAGTGTTGCGTAAACGCCGTTAAGTGGGGCGTTAAGAGAGTGTTCATTATCGACGGCACTATTCCACACTCAATAATTATAGAAATGCTTACCGACGAAGGTATCGGTACTATGTTTGAATAATATGAACGTTTTTGCAAAAGACAACAACTATATAGCGTCAACCTACGGCAGATTTCCCTTGGAAATCATTAGTGGAAAAGGCTCTCTCTGTTACGATAGAGAAGGCAAAGAATATGTAGATATGGGTACGGGTATAGCCGTAAACACCTTTGGTTTTTGCGACCAAACTTGGATAGACGCCGTAACGGCTCAACTTAACCGTTTCCAACACGTATCTAACTTGTATTACAGCAGTCCTTGCGCCGATTTAGCCGAATTATTATGTGTTAAAACGGGTTATAAAAAGGTGTTCTTTTCTAACTCGGGCGCAGAGGCAAACGAGTGCGCTATAAAGACGGCTAGGAAATACGCCGAAGTTAAAAAAGGTAAGGAATACTACAATATAATAACCCTAGTAAACAGTTTTCACGGCAGAACTATCACTACGCTATCTGCAACGGGGCAAGAAGTTTTCCATAAAGATTTTACACCCTTAACCGAAGGCTTTATTTACGCCAACGCCAACGATATAGAAGACGTTAAAAGCAAAATAGCAAACAACAAAGTGTGCGCTATTATGTTTGAAACGGTGCAAGGTGAAGGCGGAGTTTTACCGTTAGAAAAGAATTTCGTTAAAGAACTTAGCAAAATAGCAGACGAGCAAGATATACTTCTTATTTGCGACGAAGTTCAAACGGGCAACGGCAGATGCGGTAAACTATATAACTATATGAACTACGGTATTCAGCCCGATATAGTCACCACGGCTAAAGGATTAGCCGGAGGAATTCCTATGGGCGCAACCCTTTTTAACTACAAAACAAAAGACGTGTTAAAAGCGGGAATGCACGGCTCGACCTTTGGTGGAAACCCGCTTGCTAGCGCCGGCGCTATAAGCATTATTTCTCGTATTAACGACCAACTATTAGATGAAGTCAACGCAAAATCCGAGTATATTATTAACTCCCTTAAAGGCGCAAAAGGAATAAAGGGTGTAACGGGCGCAGGCTTAATGCTTGGCGTAGAAGTCGAAGGCGACGCAAAAAAAATCGTTAACGAGTGCATTAAGAGAGGCGTTATATTTTTAACGGCAAAAACCAAAGTTAGAATGTTGCCGGCGTTAAATATATCTTACGAATTATTGGACAGAGCGCTAACCGTGTTAAAACAAGTTTGTGCGGAGGAATTATGATTAACTTAAAAGGCAGAGATTTCTTAAAATTATTAGACTATTCTCCAGAAGAAATATCCTATTTAATCGACCTTGCGTCAAAGCTAAAACAACAAAAGAAAAAAGGCAAAAAACATCAGATACACAAAGGAAAAAACGTCGCTTTAATTTTTGAAAAAACTTCAACGAGAACGAGGTGCGCTTTCGAAGTTGCAGCCTACGATTTAGGCATGAACGCAACTTATTTAGACCCCACGGCTTCGCAGATAGGTAAAAAGGAAAGCATAGCCGACACCGCTAGAGTTTTATCGGGTATGTACGACGGAATAGAGTATCGTGGCTTTGGTCAAGAAATAGTAGAAGAACTTGCCAAATATTCAAAAGTTCCCGTTTGGAACGGTCTAACCAACGAGTTCCATCCCACTCAAATTTTAGCCGACTTTTTAACCATTAAAGAGAAGTTCGGATATCTTAAAGGTATAAACTTCGTGTATATGGGCGACGCTAGATACAATATGGGCAATTCGCTACTCGTTGGCTGTGCAAAAATGGGTTTAAACTTTACCGCGTGCGCTCCCGAAAAGTATTTCCCCGACAAAGCGTTGATAGACGAGTGTCAAAAACTAGCCGAGCAGTCGGGCGCAACCTTAAAATTTGAAACGGACGTAGAAAAAGCGCTTAAAGGCGCAGACGTTATATATACCGACGTTTGGGTTTCTATGGGCGAACCTATCGAGGTGTGGGAAGAAAGAATTAACGACTTATCTCCCTACCAAGTAAACGCAAAGGCAATGTCTTACGCAAAGCCCACGGCAATATTTATGCATTGTCTTCCTTCCTTCCACGACTTAAAAACGGTAGTTGGAAAGGAGATGGGTGCAAAATTTAACAGGGACGCTATGGAAGTGACCGACGAGGTGTTCGAAAGCAGTCAATCTGTGGTTTTCGACGAGGCGGAAAACAGAATGCACACGATAAAAGCAGTAATGTGCGCAACCCTGTAAAAATAAAAATTTTAAAATCTTTTAAATATTAATTTAAAAGGAAAGGCTTAAACGATTGACAGCGCTTTCGTGTTTGTGGTAATATATTCAAGATAAAAATCTAAAGCACCGAGCGTTTTTAGGCGGATAGGGCTAAATCTTAAAAGTGATACGTCTGCCGCTTGCGGTAGACTTTTTTATAGGAATTTTATGAATCAAATCAAAAGAGTAACGAAAAAATCCTTAATAGCCTCATTAGTTAACACTCCACAGGCGGATTTTTCCCTTTTTGATAGCGTTTCTAAAGATAATTGTTTTATTTTTCCCGGTTTTTGTGATGTTCACGTACATTTCAGAGAGCCGGGTTTTTTTTATAAGGAAACCATCAAAACGGGTTCGGAATCGGCAGTTGCCGGTGGATATACCTGCGTTTGCACTATGCCAAACCTTTCGCCCGTGCCCGATAGCGTTGAAAATCTAAAAGTTCAAACGGATATTATCGAAAAAGACGCCGTGTGCAAAGTAATTCCGTACGCATCTATAACCGTAGGTCAAAACGGAAAAGAACTTTCCGATATGGATAATCTAGCAAGCAAGGTCGTTGCCTTTTCGGACGACGGCAGAGGCGTTCAAACGGAGCAAATGATTAAAGAGGCAATGCTAAAGGCAAAGCGCTTAAACAAAATTATCGTTGCTCATTGTGAAGACAACTCGCTACTAAACGGTGGATATATACACGACGGCGAATACGCTAGGCTAAACGGTCATAAGGGAATATCTTCGGCAAGCGAATACAAACAAATAGAACGAGATTTAGCCCTTGCTAAAGAGATAGGCGTTAAATATCACGTTTGCCACGTTTCAACCAAAGAGAGCGTCGAATTAATAAGAAAGGCAAAAGCGGAGGGCATAGACGTCACTTGCGAAACCGCACCGCACTACCTCGTGTTAAACGATATGGATTTAATAGACGACGGAAAGTTCAAAATGAACCCGCCAATTAGGGGCGAACAAGACAGACTTGCGTTGATAGAGGGCGTAAAAGACGGCACGATAGATATGATTGCCACCGACCACGCGCCCCACTCTTTAGAAGAGAAATCAAAAGGATTAAAAGGCAGTATAAACGGAGTAGTAGGTTTAGAAACGGCGTTTGCCGTGCTATATACCGAATTAGTTAAAAAGGGAGTAATCACTCTAGAAAAGTTGGTTGACCTGTTTAGCACCGCTCCGGCAAAGAGATTTTCTTTACCCGTTAAAAACGACTTTACCGTTTGGGATTTAGACGACGAATACGTTATAGACGTAGAAAAATTCTACTCAAAAGGTAAAAGCACGCCCTTTGCAGGTAAAAAGGTTTTCGGTAAATGCTTACTAACCGTAATCGACGGTAAAATCGTATATAAGGCAAAATAAAGGAGAAAGACTATGGCAAAAAGAACAGACTTAAAAAAGATATTAATTATCGGCTCAGGTCCGATTGTTATAGGTCAGGCTGCGGAATTCGACTATGCGGGCACTCAGGCTTGTTTAGCGCTTAAAGAAGAGGGATACGAAGTTATATTAGTCAACTCAAACCCTGCGACCATCATGACCGACACCACTATTGCAGACAAGGTGTATATGGAGCCTTTAACGTTAGAATACGTGGCTAAAATTCTTAGATACGAGCGTCCCGACGCAATCGTTCCCGGTATCGGTGGACAAACGGGCTTAAATCTTGCAATGCAACTCGACAAGAAAGGCGTTCTTAAGGAGTGCAACGTAGAACTTTTAGGAACGAGTAGCACGAGTATCGAAAGAGCCGAAGACAGAGAATTGTTTAAGGAACTTTGCCAGTCAATCGGAGAGCCGGTTATTCCGTCTGAAATAACCTACAACTTAGACGAGGCGAAAGAGGCTGCAAAAAGAATAGGCTACCCCGTAGTATTACGTCCGGCGTTTACGCTCGGTGGAACGGGTGGCGGTTTTGCCGACGACGAAAAGGAACTTATGGAAATAGGTAGAAACGCGTTTGCGCTTTCTCCCGTGCATCAAGTTCTAATCGAAAAAAGCGTTAAGGGTTATAAAGAAATCGAGTTCGAAGTAATGCGCGACTCTACCGATAAAGCCATAACCATTTGCGGTATGGAAAACGTTGACCCCGTAGGCGTACATACCGGTGACTCGGTCGTAGTTGCTCCTATAATGTCTTTAAACGATAAAGACCTAAAAATGCTTAACGATAGCACCTTAAAAATCATTAAGGAATTAAAAATCGAGGGTGGATGTAACGTTCAATACGCGTTAAACCCCAAAACTAGCGAATATTATTTAATCGAGGTTAACCCCAGAGTATCGAGGTCGTCTGCGCTTGCGTCTAAAGCTAGCGGATATCCTATTGCAAGAGTAACTGCAAAAATCGCGGTAGGAATGAGCCTCGACGAAATTAAAATTGCAAACACTACGGCTGCTTTCGAGCCCAGACTTGACTACGTAGTTGCTAAATTCCCACGTTTCCCGTTCGATAAATTTACTCAAGCGTCTAACAAATTAGGCACTCAAATGAAAGCGACCGGCGAAGTTATGGGTATAGGTAGCAACCTAGCGGAATGTATGCTCAAATCCGTTCGTTCGTTAGAAACGGGCGTAGTTCACCTATATATGACCAAGTTCGACGACAAGTCGGTAGAAGAACTGATTGAATATATAAAAGAGTTCCGCGACGATAACCTATTTGCAATAGCAGAACTAATTTCTAGAGGCGTATCGGTAGAAGAAATTCACCAAATCACCAAAATCACTCCCTTATTTTTAGAAGAAATCAAAAAGATAATCGACGCTGAAGACCTACTAAAGCAAAAAGTTGGCGACGTTTCGGCGTTGTTAGACGCTAAAAAGATGGGCTTTTCGGATAAATATATCGCTAGACTATGGAATATGAGTGAACTCGAAGTTTACGATATTAGAAAAGCAAACGCAATCTTCCCCAAATACCAAATGGTTGACACCTGTCATACGGGCGCTTATATTCCTTACTTTTATTCAACCTATACGGGCGAAAACCAAGTAAAATTCTCTAAAAAGAAAAAAATCGTAGTTTTAGGCGCAGGTCCTATCCGTATCGGTCAGGGCGTAGAGTTCGACTATTCTACCGTTCACGCCGTTTCTACCATCAGAAGGGCAGGTTACGAGGCTATCATTATCAACAATAACCCCGAAACCGTTTCAACCGATTACACTACGGCTGATAAACTATACTTCGAACCCTTAACGCCAGAAGACGTTATGAACATTATAGAGTTCGAAAAACCCGAAGGCGTTATCGCGTCGCTCGGTGGACAAACGGCAATCAATTTAGCCGAACCCTTAAGAGCAAGAGGCGTTAAGATTATCGGCACCGATTGCGACGCTATCGAAAGAGCTGAAAACAGAGATTCTTTCGAGAAGATATTAAAAGAATTAAACATACCTCAACCGAACGGCAGAGCGGTTACTAAAATCGAGGACGGCGTAAAGGCTGCAGAAGAAATCGGCTATCCCGTACTCGTTCGCCCAAGTTTCGTTCTAGGCGGTAGAGCAATGCAAATAGTAGGTAACGAGGCTCAACTTAAGCACTACCTTAAAACTGCGGTTGAAATCGACGAAGACAAGCCCGTTTTAGTCGATAAATATATCGTTGGTAAAGAAGTAGAAGTCGATGCTATTTGCGACGGAAAGGACGTGTTCGTTCCCGGCATTATGGAATTGGTAGAGAGAACGGGTGTTCACTCGGGCGACTCGAT
>JAFZIB010000089.1 GCA_017554545.1 Clostridia bacterium | reverse complement strand
TCTCGTCTAAGCCGATAACGAATACGCATTTATACTCTAATCCCTTTGCAGCGTGAATGGTTGCAACGGTAACAGAATCGTCCGAATTAATTTCGTCGGTATCCGAGCTTAACGTTATAGAATTCAAATAGTCGGATAACGATACTTCTACGTTGTCTCTAACGAACAACTCGGCAGAGTTAACTAATTCACTTACGTTTTGCACCTTACTCTCGTCCTCGTCACTATCGTCGAATTGCTCTAAAAATCCCGTTTCTTTTATCACGAAATTAATAAGTTCTACTATTGAATTATTTTGCGAATATTCCTTAAATTTAACGAGTAAATCCTTAAAAATTCTTAGGCGTTTTTGAGCAGACGCACCTATTGTAGTATTATCAATAAAATCTATCGCGTCAAACATTGATAAATCTATAGATACTGCGTACTCTCTTAATTCTTGAAGCGTTTTATCGCCAATTCCACGCTTTGGACTACTTACCGCCCTAATAAACGATTCGTTATCGTAATGATTGTTTATAACTTTTAAATAAGCTAAAACGTCTTTAATCTCTTTTCTTTCAAAGAATCTAAAGCCACCGTAAACCTTATATGGAATTCCGTATTTTAAAAACTCTTGTTCAACGGCACGAGATAGCGCGTTAACCCTCATAAATACAGCAAAATCTTTATATCTTAAAGTTTCAGAACGAGAATATAGCGATTTAATTTGCATAGCAACGTAACTAGCCTCGTTATTCTCGTCGCCTGCAACAAACGTTTCAACCTTGCATCCCTCGTCGTTATCCGTCCAAAGTTCCTTGACTCTCCTGCCTTTATTGTTGGAAATTATAGTATTAGCAAGTTTTAATATTTTTTTAGTAGAACGATAATTTTGCTCTAGTTTATAAACCTTTGCCCCACGATACACGTCGTCAAATGATAAAATGTTCTCAATACGAGCGCCACGCCAACCGTATATACTTTGGTCGTCGTCACCAACGGCAAATATATTGCCGTGCTTTTTAGTTAAAACCCTACAAATATTAAATTGAACGGAATTAGTGTCTTGAAACTCGTCGATATGCACGTATTCAAACTTATTTGCGTAATATTCTGCAACGTCGGGATATTCAACAAATAATTTATTAGTTAAAAAAAGTAAGTCGTCAAAATCCAAAGAATTTGAACGTTCTAAATAGTTTTGATATAGCTTATAAACGTTATGAATTTCTTCGGCAAACTTTAAGGATGAATACTCGTTTAAAAACTCGTCGGGACTTAAACACTCGTTTTTTGCAATAGAAATATAAGTTTTAGAAGGCTTAAATATTTTATCGCTATCGTATCCTAAATCGTCTAGCACCTTTTTAATAAGCCTATCCCTATCGGTTTCGTCGTAAATTGTAAAATTTTTATCGTAGCCTAAAACGTCGATATCACGGCGAAGAATTCTTACGCACATACTATGTATAGTACACACCCACATTTGAGGAATATCGCCCAAAATTTTAGTAAGACGCTCTTTCATTTCGCCAGCGGCTTTATTTGTAAAAGTTATAGCTAAAATACGGTCAGCCGGCACCTTTTTTTCACTAACCAAATAAGCGATTCTGGTGGTTAAAACTCTGGTTTTTCCACTACCAGCGCCAGCAATAACTAAAACGGCACCCTCCGTATCGAGCACCGGTTTAACTTGTTCGCTATTAAGTTTATTGATTAGGTTGTTTACGTCTATCATAGTTGAATTTCCTCTTAAAAATTATAACATAAGAATACAAAATTTTCAAGTTATTATTTAAAATAAATAATAAAGGCATTGCATTTATCTTTTAGTTATGATAAGATTTTTATAGAGGTGAATTATGAGTAAAAAATGGTTACAAAACAAAACGGTTATAATATCCGGAGCTAGCGGTGGATTAGGTTTTAACGTTGCTAAAATGCTAATTGAAAAATATAATTGCAAAATAATCGGCATTGCAAGAAACGAGAAAAAACTACTAGATTCAATCAATTCTTTAGGCGACAAAAAAGACAATTTTTCATATAGGATTTTTGACGTAACAAATAAAGACGCGTGGTTAGAATTTTACGATTATCTAGAAAAAAACAAAATATACCCCGACGTATTAATTAATAACGCAGGATTTATGTTACCCTTTGATAAATTAGAAAATATCAGTCAGGAACAGGTTGAAGAAATAGTTCAAACCAATTTTATGTCACACATAAACGCAACCAAAATCATTAAGCCTTTACTAAATAAATCTGAATCGCCTGCAATAGTAAATATAAGTAGCGCCGCTGGGCTTTGCGCAGTAGTAGGACAAACTATGTATTGCGCAACCAAATACGGAATGAGAGGATTTACCGACGCCCTTCGAGTAGAGAGCGAGAAGAAATTTTATATCGCTGGAGTTTACCCTGGCTTTATTAAGACTAATATTTTAAACAGAATGAGCATAAGCGATAAGAACAACAAATTAATCGAAAAGCTTATGAAACCAGTTGATAAGGCAACTAAAATAATCGTTAAGAAAATTTCTAAAAAGAGAAAACAAATTGTATTAGGAATAGACGGACGCGCAATGAGTTTATTGTCTAAGCTTATGCCGATTACTACCTCTAAAATTATAAGAAAAGTTCTTAAAAGTTCTAAACTAGAAATGTTTGATAACGTTTTTAACGGATAAAAAAAGTCAAGGCAATTTGCCTTGACTTTTTATTATTAAAGTTTATTAGTCGGGAAGTTTCATATCTCCAAACTTAATCAAATTTTTCTTACGCATAAATTCGCTTACAAGTAAACTTACGAATGCAGGAATTACGAATAAACAAAGCAAAATACCTAGCACCATATTAATAGTAGGTATTCCACTAGACGCCTCGATAACACCAAATAGACCTACTAAACCACTTGTACCCATACCACCGCCTGCAGCGTTACATCTCATTCCAAGTAAAACTGCCACTAAACCTGCTACTGCGCTTGAAACAATCTCGGGAACCATTATTGCGGGTTTTACCATAATGTTAGGAATTTGTAGCATACTAGTTCCTATGCCCTGAGAAATTAAACCACCGACTCCGTTTTCTCTATACGAAGTAACGGCAAAACCAACCATATGCGCAGCACAACCGGCAACTGCCGCACCACCTGCAATAGCAAAAACGTCGGGATTTGCAAGAGCAGTGTTAGAAGTTGCAATACTTAGCCAAATTGCAGCAGAAGAAGTTGGCATAGTTAATAATATTCCCATAACGATTGCAATTACTATACCGGTTATAATTTTTATAGCAGAACCTGCGCTTATAAGAATAACCAACAATTCTGCAAAAAGGTCAATTAATTTAATAAAAGGCCAAGCGACGTAAACGCCAAGCATAGATAAAACTATCATACCAAGAGGAATTAAAACTATATCTAATTTAGTTTTTCCTGCGTATAAGTTGCAAACTTCTACGGTCAAAAGAGCTAAAACGTAAGAACCGATAGGGTTGCCGGGTTTTGCCTTTAAATAAATAACAGAGAACGCCTCTGCGGATAACGTTCCGTTAACCAACTCCAAAGCAAAAGCACCTATAAAACCTGTAACGGCTGCTGAGAAGATTACTAACGGTTTAGCGTTTAATTTATAAGCGATACCGATACCAATTCCTGCGCCCATCAAGATTTTAGCGAGAGTTGCAAACGCAGTTAGAAGTTCACCAATTTTATTCTCCCCTAACCAAGAGGCAACGAGCGCTATAATCGTACCGGCTATAAGCGTACAAAAAAGACCTAATGCCATTCCGGAAAATGCGGTTATAAAATATCTTTTTGGCGCATTTTTTAGATATGCAACAAATTTTTGCTTAAAAGTTAACGTGCTTTCCATATTAATCCTCCGTTATAAAATGATTTCTACAAGTTTATTATCAATTTGGTCACAAGAAGTTAAATAGTATTTTATATTGTTTTTTATCCATAACTTATCTGCTCGAACGCTTTTACCGTGCAAATGTCCGTAAACAACAGCGTCAACCTTGTATTCCTCAAATATTGCGGTAAACAAGTTGTCCTCGCGTTTAACGTTAAAAGGAGGAAAGTGAATTAACGCAATAAGTTTATCCCCTTCCTTGCGTTCTTTTTGAGCGTTTTTAAGCGACAATCTTAATCTTTCGGTTTCTCTTAAATAAAGTTTTTGGTCGTGTTCGCCAAAATCAGGGCTACCTGGCACACTCCAGCATCTAGAGCCACAAACGATTACGTTACCAAACCTTATACTGTCATTTTGAAGGGCGTAAAAACCGTTTGGAAGGGTTTCTCTAATTCTACTTATAGAACTCCACCAATAATCGTGATTGCCCTTTATAAGCACTTTATTTCCTTTTAGATGCGCGAGAGTACTTATGTCTTCTAATGCGTCATCTAAATTCATTGCCCAACTCGTGTCCCCTCCTATAAGAACCAAGTCGTCGTCAGAAACCTTTTTTTCCCAATCTTCTATTATCTTATCGATATATCCAACCCAATTACCACCGAAAACGTCCATAGGCTTGTCCGAATTAGTTGAAATATGAAAATCGCTTATTGCAAAAATCTTCATATAACAATTATAGCACATTAGTTTTATTTAGCAAACAAATCAAGGCAAAAATGAAAAAAAACGCAGAAAATAATCTGCGTTTTAATTTATTCCGGATACATAGGTAACTCAAAGAATCCCGCGCACACCTCTTGAGTGTAGTCTTGGCAAGGTGGAATAGGTGTATATCCATAAGAAGGAATAAGCAACTCAACGTCCATAACGACCTTTAATATTATTGATATACAAGCATCTATCGTAAATTGATTTTCGCCCGTGTAAGTTCCGAGTGTTGATACTAAAGAAACCACAGCCTCAACCGAATAAGGCATAATCGAGGCGGAAGGAACGCTTAAAATCACGTCTTTAGGAACGGTAACCGTTGCGGTTGCAACTCCTTCTACACCGTTTGCGTCTGTGTAGGCTACGGATACGGGTATAATTACGTCGGTCTTAACCCTAGCACACTTAGGACGCTCCGGCAAAGGCTCAACGAGTAAATTACTTATAGTTCCTTGCGAAACGGTACTTCTTGCACTTACGAAAGTTAAAGGATATGTAGGATTTGCTGGCGTAAGATTAGTTATATTTAAGACTATTCCGGTTAATTGACTTTGTTGCATACAAGCGTCGAAAACTTTTTTAGCCTGAACACACACCTTTTCGCAAAGTCCATTTAACGGATTGCCATTAATTTGACCGGGGCATCTATCCGACTGAAAATTACAAAAAAATGACATTTTCAACCTCCAATTAAAATATTTCTATTTTAATATATGTTTATAAGCGTTGAAAATGTCACTTTAAAGTTTTTAGAAATTATAACCTATCTCAATAGCCTTAATATTCTTCTCTAAAAGCTCTGCCTTTTTAGCAGGAACCATTTGTGCAAGACTAGCTTTAATTTGGTCTAAAGACAAGAATTTAGCCTCTTTTAAGGTTTTACCTAAAATAATCATATTTGCAAGACCTTCTAGTGAGTTGTCACTAGCAAGTTTTGTTGCAGGAATTGCATAAACGCTTGCCTTATCTGAACAAACTTCTTTAGTGATAAGAGAACTGTCGTAAACTACGAATCCACCCTTTTCGGTTTCGTCAATATACTTTTCTAAAGAAGGAAGGTTCATTGCGATTAAAACGTCGGGCTTATCAACGATTGGAGAACCTATTTGTTCTGTTGATAAAGTGATAGAACAGTTAGCCGTACCACCACGCATTTCAGGGCCATAGGAAGGCAACCAACTAACCTCTAAACCAGCCTTAAGACCAGTATAGGCAATAGCTTTACCGGTAAAAAGAATACCTTGTCCGCCGAAACCAGCGATTAAAATTTTAGTTGCGCTCATTATTTTTCCTCCTGTGTTTTATCCTTATAAACACCTAAAGGATAATAATTTTGCATATTTTCCTCTAACCAAGACAATGCCTTTTCGGGAGAAACGCCCCAGTTGGTAGGACAAGTTGATAAAACTTCGATTAACGAAAAACCTTTTTTGTTAATTTGGTTTTCAAAAGCCTTTTTGATAGCCTTTTTAGCGTTTTTAATGTTTTTAACGTTGTTAACGGCTACTCTTTCAAGATAGGTTGCGCCGTCAATTTGAGAAAGCATTTCGCAAACTTTAACGGGATAACCAACGACGGTTACGTCTCTGCCGTAAGGAGAGGTTTGAGTAACTTGAGTAGGCAACGTGGTAGGAGCCATTTGTCCACCAGTCATGCCGTAAATTGCGTTGTTAACGAAAATAACGGTAATGTTTTCGTTTCTCGCAGCAGCGTGAACGGTTTCTGCAGTACCGATTGCAGCAAGGTCACCGTCGCCTTGATAGGTAAATACAACGCTGTCGGGATTACATCTCTTTGCGCCGGTTGCTACTGCAGGTGCTCTGCCGTGAGCCGCTTGTATCATATCACAATTAAAGTATTTATAAGAGAAAACTGAACAACCAACGGATGCAACGCCTACGGTTTTGCCTAAAACGCCTAATTCCTCTAAACATTCGGCAACTAATCTATGAATGATACCGTGTGTACAACCAGGACAATAGTGTAATTGCTCGTCGGTTAAACCTTTGGTTTTTTCAAAAACTACCATTGTTTTGCTTCTCCTTTGTTAATTTTTTCTAAACTTTCAACGATTTCGTCGGGAGTCATAAGAACACCACCCGTTCTACCGTAGAAATATACGGGTTTAGAACAGTTGATAGCGAGTTTAACGTCGTCAACCATTTGTCCCATATTAAGTTCTACCGATAAGAAGGATTTAACCTTTCCTGCGGCCTTGTTAAGCACTTCCTTGGGGAACGGGAATAACGTGATAGGACGAATCATACCAACCTTTATACCCTTCTTTCTAGCCTCTAAAATAGCGTTTTTAGAAATCCTAGCAGCTATACCGATGGCAACGATACAAATTTCAGCGTCGTCCATCATGTATTCTTCATACATAACTTCTTCTTTTTCTATCTTTGCGTAACGCTCGTAACGAGAAATATTCCAAGCCTCTAATTGCGCGGGAGAAAGAGAAAGTGAGTTAATAACGTTTCTACCCTCGTGATTATCAGTACCGGTAGTTGCCCAAGATTTATCGTATGCGTTAACTTCGCCCTTATCTAGACTTACGGGCTCCATCATTTGACCTAAAGTACCGTCTGCCAAAATCATAGCAGGCATTCTGTATTTATCCGCAAGATCAAAGCCCTTAAACGTTAAATCCACCATTTCTTGAACGGATGCAGGTGCTAAAACTATAAGTTTATAGTCGCCGTGTCCACCGCCCTTAACTGCTTGGAAGTAATCTGATTGAGAAGGTTGAATACCACCTAAACCGGGGCCACCTCTTTGCACATTTATAATTAATGCAGGCAATTCACAGCCGGCAAGGTAAGAAATACCTTCGCTTTTAAGTGAAATTCCTGGGCTTGAACTACTAGTTAATACTCTTTTACCACAAGACGCAACGCCGATTACCATATTAATAGCCGAAACTTCTGATTCTGCTTGCAAAAATACGCCGTCACATTTAGGCATACGCTTTGCCATA
>JAFZIB010000088.1 GCA_017554545.1 Clostridia bacterium | reverse complement strand
TATCGACGGAAAGGTTTTAGAAAGAACTTGGAACCCCACCGAAAAACTTCAAGACGCAACCATCGAAACTAAGTATATGACTTATTCTTATACCGACGGCGAACTCTACTACTTTATGGACCAAGAATATAACTTAGTACCGCTCAACTACGACCAAGTAGAAGACGCACTTCAATATATCAAAGAAAACGATCCCGTTGTCGTAAAATCTTATAAAGGCGTAGCGTTCTCAGTTGAATGCGAAAACTTCGTAGTACTTCGCGTAACCCAAGCAGACCCCGGCGTTAAAGGCAACACCGCTACCAACGCAACCAAGGATGCAATTCTAGAAACGGGTGCTAAAATTCAAGTTCCTATGTTCGTTAACGAAGGTGAACTCATTAGAGTTGACACCAGAACCGGCGAATACATGGAAAGAGTTAAAGGTTAATAATTATTACCCGCAACTAGGTTGCGGGTATTTTATTTATAAAACTTAAGGAGTTAAAGGTGAAAACTGCGTTAATTACGGGCGCTAGCGGAAAAATCGGTAGCGAAATAGTTAAAAAATTCGTTCTAGACGGATATTTCGTAATAGGTCAATACAACGAGGGGGAAACTAATATCGTTAGCCTTAAAAAAGAACTTTCTTCTTTAGGGCTAAAGGATACCTTTTTCGCGTTCAAATGCGACCTAAGTGTAAAAGAGAGCGTTGACGAATTTATACAAAGCGTAAACGCAAGTTTTAAGCATATCGACGCTTTGGTGTGCAACGCAGGTGCAGACCTTTATAAACTTTGCACAGACACTACCGAACTAGAGTGGGATTACCTGTTTAGCGTAAATTGCAAGTCGGCGTTTAGCCTAACTAAAGCCTTTCTTCCTGCTATGATAGAAAGAAAATACGGCAAAATCGTATATATTTCTTCAATTTGGGGGCAAAAAGGTAGTTGTATGGAAACTTGCTATTCGGCAACCAAATCGGCATTAATAGGTTTTGGTAGGGCGCTAGCAAAAGAGGTCGGTCCAAGCGGTATAAACGTAAACTGCGTTTGTCCGGGCGTTATCGATACGCCTATGAACGATAGGTTTAACGAGCAAGAAAAACTAGACTTAATAGACCAAACCCCAATGGGAAAAATGGGTACGCCGGAGGACGTTGCGAACGCCGTGCGCTTTTTATGTTCGGCTGACGCCGACTTTATAACGGGCGTAGATTTAACTGTTGACGGTGGTTTTGCTTTATAATTTAGGGTAAAAAATATGGAAAGAGCGAGCGGAGTGCTTTTGCCGATATTTTCCCTTCCGTCCGATTTGGGCGTGGGCGATTTCGGATTTAGCGCTTATAAATTTATAGATTTTTTAAAAAGGGGCGGGCAGAAGTTTTGGCAAATTTTGCCACTCGTTCAAACGGGGCTTGGTAATTCGCCCTATTCTTCGGTATGCTCTTATTCGTTTAATCCCTATTTTATTAGCCCAGAACTACTTAAAAAGGAAAACTTAATTAGCAAAAGCGATTTAAGTTTATCAATAAATAAATCAAAAAAGATTGACTACGGCTTTTTATACGAGGTTAGATATTCCTTGCTTAAAACGGCGTTTAATAATTTCGATAAAAACTTAGCAGAGTTCGTTGATTTTGTTAATAAAGGCGAATTTAAAGATTACGCCTTATTTATGGCTTTAAAAGAAAGATATAACTACGCTCCTTTTTATGAGTGGGCAGACGGGTATAAAAATCGCGACCAAAGCGCACTAGACGAGTTTATAAAAAACAATCTAAGCGACTATTTGTTTTGGCAATTCGTGCAGTTCGAAGGTCAAAAACAATGGCTAGAATTAAAAAATTACGCAAATAAAAAGGGCGTTAGCATTATAGGCGACCTTCCGCTATACGTAGCGCTCGATTCGGTTGACGTGTGGGCAAATCCTTCGCTATTTAAACTTAACAACGACTTTACTCCTAAAAAAGTTGCGGGAGTTCCGCCCGACTATTTTTGCGAAGACGGTCAATTATGGGGAAACCCCGTTTACGATTACTCTAACCATCAAAAAGACGACTTTAGTTGGTGGAGCAATCGAATTTTAAGGGCACTTACCGTTTACGATTACATTAGAATAGACCATTTTAGAGGACTTGACAGATACTACGAGGTTGAGCCGACGGCACAGAATGCCAAAGTGGGCGAGTGGATAGACGTTCCGTCAGAAGAGTTGTTTAACGCAATTCACAACGTGGTCGATAAGTCAAAGATTATCGCCGAAGATTTGGGAATAATCGACGACGGAGTGCGCGAACTGCTTGCAAAAACGGGCTATCCGGGTATGAAAATATTATCGTTTGCCTTTAACGGCGACCAAAACAACGCCTACCTACCCGAATCCTTGCCTAAAAATTCCATTTGCTATACGGGTACGCACGATAACGATACCTTAATAGGCTTAATCTCAAGCGCAAACGAGTGGGATAAAAACAACTTAATTTGCGGAGTTAAAAGTAGCCTAGAAAAATTCAACCTAAGTTTACCCCTTACAACCGATAAAGATTTGGCAAAAGCAATAATCCGTTTGGGCTATATAAGCAATTCAAACCTATTCATATTGCCTATGCAAGATTTGTTGGCGCTTAATTCAGATTGCCGAGTAAACACTCCGGGCGTGGTAAGTACGGACAACTGGGTTTTCAGGCTGAACGAACGCCATCTAAAACGCAAATATGCAAAAACGCTAAAAACTTATGCTAAAAATTCCAACAGAATTTAACTTTTAATAAAAAACATAAAAAATTAAACCCGAGAAATCTCGGGTTTTTTCATTTTTGTTAAAAAATCGTAAAATTGAAAAGAGAAAAAATGAAGAAAAATTAAAAAAAGTCAAAAAATCGCAAAATTTATTTATTAAAATTATTGCATATTTGCAAAAAATGATGTAAAATAGAATTTGTAAAAACACAAAAAACGGCAAAAACTTAAAAAAGCATGAAATTCGGCTATGCAAAAGTTGCAACCTTTTCGCCTTTAGTTAAGGTTGGCTCGGTTAAAGACAACTTAATCTATATTAAACAAGGCGTGCAATCTGCTTTAGAGCAGGGTGCAGAGGTTTTGGTTTTGCCCGAACTGTCGCTTACCGGCTATACTTGTGGCGATTTGTTTTTTAGCGACCTTTTAATAGAAGGTTCAATGCAAGCACTAGGAGAGTTGATAGACTTTTCAAACGGAATTAAAATGCTAATTTTCGTAGGATTACCCGTAAAACGCATGGGCAGATTATACGACTCTGCGGCGGTAATTTATAACGGAAAACTTCTTGCGATAATTCCTAAAGCCAACCTGCAAGATAACGGTTCGTGTGCAGAAAGTAGGTATTTTACGGCTTTTTGTGGAGATAATCAAACTATAAGCACTCCCTACGGCGAAGTTTTATTCGGCAACAAGGTGATGTTTCAAAGCGATAAAAACGACTCCTTTTGCGTGGGTGTAGAAATATCGTGCGACGCCGACGCTTTTTGTTCGCCGGCGTTAGGTCAAGCGCAAAATGGAGCGACCTTAATAGTCAATTTAGGCGCAAGGGAAGATTTTTATTCCGAACGTCAAACTCTATTAAATAAAGTCAACGTATATTCTAATAAGTTAACGTGCGCGTACGCGTACGCGAATGCAGGCGTTGGAGAATCAACTTCAGACTGCGTTTATTCTGGACATAGCGTTATATCCGAAAACGGAGTAGCGCTTGCTCAAAGCAAGCCCTTTAGTGACCAAATAACCTTTGCAGAGGTTGATTTAGAATATCTTAACTATAAAAGGGGTAAAAGCGTTAAGAACGAGTTTTCTAGCGGTTATAAAATTATAAACGTAAGCGTTTGCACTAACGAGTTGCCTCTAAAGAGAAAATACGAAAAAACACCTTTCGTGCCTACCGATAGCGCCGAGTTAAAGGTATGCGCAAGTAAATCGATAGAACTACAAGCGCAAGGACTTGCTCAACGACTTAAGCATACTAATTCGGCTTGCGCCGTGCTAGGTCTTTCGGGTGGGTTAGACTCAACGCTTGCAATATTAGTAGCCGTAACGGCAATAAAAAGGCTAAATCGCCCAACTAAAGACGTTCTTGCGATAACTATGCCTTGTTTCGGTACTACTAGTAGAACGCTAACCAACTCGATTAAACTTGCAAAGGCTTTAGGCGTAACGCTTAAAAAAATAGATATAGGTAAAGCGGTAACAAGACACTTAAAAGACATAAAGCACGACGGCAAACCAAACGTGACCTTCGAAAACGCCCAAGCGAGAGAGCGTACGCAAGTATTGATGGACGTTGCAAATCTGAACGGCGGTCTAGTAGTCGGTACGGGGGATTTATCCGAAGTTGCGCTCGGTTGGTCAATCTATAACGGTGACCATATGAGCATGTACG
>JAFZIB010000013.1 GCA_017554545.1 Clostridia bacterium | reverse complement strand
CCTAATGCAACCGGAGCAGCACCACCAACGATAGCGTTGTTTGGATAAATACCAAAAGGCAAGAAGAATACGTGCATTGAACCGCCCATACCTCTATGGAAACCTGTTCTACGAGCAAAAATTTCACTCATAAAGCCGTAGAGTAAGAAATCTACTGCTAAATCCTTAACGTTACCGGTCTTATTGATAGCCTCTACGGGCGCTAAAGTTTCGCCACCCATAAAGTCTTTCATAATTTGATATAACTTGTCGTCGGGAAGTTTGTAGATAGAGTTAAGACCTCTTGCTAAAACTTCGCTATGGCTACGGTGAGAACCGAAAGTCATATCGTCAAGGTCTAAAATGTACGCTTGACCAACTGCAGCCGCTTCTTGACCGATAGAAAGGTGCGCAGGGCCGGGGTAAGAGTGTTTAAAGCCTTGATATTCGCCTTTAATCTTAATTTCGTTAATCATGCTTTCGAATTCACGAAGAACGGCAATGTCGTTAAAGATACGGATAAAATCGTCGTTAGAAAAATTTGCTTTTTCATCTTTAATAGTTTTGTTGTAAACGTTTACGGGAATATCCTCGAAAGATATTTTACCGCTTGACCTTATAAAATTAGGGTCGATAAATAGATTCTTAGGCATATTTTATCTCCTTTTTAATTTTTAGATTTGGAATATTGCTTCGCGAACGATTTCGCAAACGGTGGGGTGGGGGAATACGAGTTTCTTAATGTTTTCGATATCCACCTCTAAATCAATCATTGCAGAAACTGCAACGATATATTCGCCGGAATAAGAGCCGATTACGTGTGCGCCGATAAGGGTGTTGGTCTTTTTGTTAATTACTAATTTGCAGATACCGTTTAGGTCGGAGTTTTCTGCAATATATCTGCCCGAATAGGTTAAGGGGATATTTACGCACTTAACGTCTAAGCCCTTAGCCTTTGCGCTTTCTTCGGTTTCGCCTACGCTACCAACTTCGGGGTTGGTGTAGATAACAGAGGGAATTACGTTGTAGCGCATTGCGTCTTTCTTGCCTAAAATGGTGTTTACGGCAACTTCTGCCTCTCTGTAAGCGGTGTGAGCAAGCATAACCTTGCCGTTTACGTCGCCTACTGCGTACACGTTAGCGATATTAGTTCTCATTTGGTCGTCGGTAACGATTGCACCGCGTTCTAAGTTAACGCTTAAGTTTTCTAAGCCGAAACCTTGAGTAACTGCGCGTCTGCCGATAGAAAGAAGGATTTTTTCAGATACGATTTTTTCGGTCTTGCCGTCCTTTTCGTAAACTACGCCGTCAGCCTCGATAGCAGTAACTTTAGCGCCGAGATTGAAGATAACGCCCTTCTTTTCTAGGCTCTTTTGTAAAATTGAAGAAATTTCCGCTTCGGTAGGACCTGCAATCTTGCCAAGCATTTCTACTACGGTTACCTTAGTGCCAACCGAGGAGAAGTAACTTGCCATCTCTAAACCGATTACGCCACCGCCGATAACGGTTAAAGTCTTGGGAATTTCGGTTAAATCTAAAATTTCGCGGTTGGTCAATACTAAACCGGTTGCGATATTTTCTTTTAAGCCTGGGATAGGGGGAACGACGGGCATTGAGCCGGTTGCAATAATAAGTCTTTTTGCAATAATCTTTTCGTCGCCAGCCTTAATAGCAAAACCTTCGGCGTCCTTGCCTTCGATAAAAGCCTCTGCAGAGAAGGTTTTAACTTTGTTGCGCTTTAAGGTAGCCTTAACGCCGTTAACTAGCATCTTAACAACGCCGTTCTTTCTTTCTACAACGAACTTTTGGTCGATAGAGGTCTTGCCGTCAACCTTAACACCGTAGTTTTCAGCGTGGTTAGCGTAGTCGAATACCTTTGCGGAATTAAGGAAGGTTTTACTGGGAACGCAACCTTCGTTAAGGCATACGCCACCGAACTCGCGTTTTTCGATAACTGCGGTCTTAAGACCTGCGTGACCTGCTCTTTCGGCAGCGAGGTATCCGCCGGGACCACCACCGATAACAACTAAATCAAAAATTTCCATATCGTTTCTCCTTAAATGCATTTGCTGTCAGCCAATAAATTGAAACTGAAGTTTTCTAAGTAATCTTTTAAGTCTTTCAAGAATCTGCTTGCGGGAGCGCCGTCGAGTGCTCTGTGGTCGTAAGAGAGTGAAAGAGCCATAGAGGTATAGGGGATAATCTCGCCGTTTTTGCCGAGTTTAACTCTGGTTTCCAAAGTGTTTACGCCCAAGATGCCCGTTTGGGGAGGATTAACTACGGGAGTGAAGCTTTCGATACCCATAGTACCTACGTTACTAACGGTAAAGCTACCACCGGTTAAGAATTCGGGGCTTAATTTACCTGCGATTGCATCGTTAGAAAGTTTTTTACTCTTTTCAGCAATTTCAGATAAACTCATAGTGTCTGCGCCGAATAGGGTGGGAACTAATAAGCCACGGGGCGTATCGGTTGCGATACCCATATTAACGTGTTCGAAATAACGCATAGTGTCGCCGTTTATTAAGTGAGCGTTTAAGTCGCGATGGTTCTTAATAACTCTTGAAACGGCAAATACTATAATGTTGTTTATAGTGATAGAGGGCAATTGAAGTTTTTCCGCATTGTCCTTAAGATATTTTCTAAACGCCATAACGTTGGTGCAGTCGAAAGAAATGGTGTGAGTAAGTTGCGCCATAGTAGAAAGGCTTGCAACCATATTTTTAGCGATAACCTTTCTGATGTTAGACATCTTTTCGTCTTTATAAGCCTTAACGTCAACGGGCGCTTTAACTTCTGCCTTAACTTCGGTAGCGGTTGCAGGAGCAACGCTAGCCTTAGGATTAACGCTTGCCTCTCTAACGTCACGCTCGATAATTCTGCCGTTAGGACCGGTAGCGGTTGCGGTAGAAAGGTCAACGCCTAATTTTTCCGCTAAGTTCTTTGCTCTGGGTGATGCGAAAATTTTGCCTTCTTCGTTTGCAGTTGCAACGGGGGTAGCAGGTGCGCTAGCGGTAGCGGGCGCGGGGGTTTCCGCCTTAACTTCTGCTACGGGCGCAGAGATAGGTGCACCGCCGGGAGCGTATCCAGAAGCGTCCTCGCCGTGAGGACCAACTGCGCAAACGTTAGATAAAACGGCTACTTCATCGCCTTCTTCACAGAAAAGAGCTAAAACTTCGCCCTCTACTTCCGATTCGAAATCGAAAGCAGACTTATCGGTTTCGTAAGAGAAGATTACGTCGCCCTTTTTAACTTGGTCGCCAACCTTAACGTTCCATTTAGTTAAAATACAACTTTCAACCGTAATACCTTGCTTTGGCATGGTTACGGGTTTTACCAACGGATTTAAGGGTGCTGCTGGAGCGCTTGCTACGGGAGCGCTAGCAGGAGCAGACGCCTCTACTGGAGCGCTAGCAGGAGCGCTTGCGCCGTTGGGAGAAAGACTTGATACGTCCTCGCCCTTTGCGCCGATTGCACAAACGTTAGTTAAAACGGGAACTTCGTCGCCTTCTTCACAGAAAAGGGCTAAAACTTCGCCGTCGAATTCACTTTCTTGGTCAAAAGCAGACTTGTCCGTCTCGTACGAAAAGAGTACGTCGCCTTTTTTAACGACGTCGCCAACCTTAACGTGCCAAGTGGTCAAAATACAACTTTCTACGGTAATGCCTTGCTTGGGCATTAAAACGCCATTTGCCATATTAAAATCTCCTTGTTTATTATTACATAATAATTTGCCGAAAATTTCCAGCGTGTATATTGTACCATATAGTTAAAAATTTTGTAATAGTTTGCAAAATAGTTGCAAATTTATATTTACTTATGATAAAATATAATCACAAATAAACACAAATGCGCAAAAATTCGGCTAAAAGGGGGTTTTTATGCTTAGTTTAGAGCGTCAAGAAGAAATTTTAGAGATATTAAACAGAAACAAGTCGGCAACAGTTGACTATTTGGCTAAAGAATTATACGTTTCGGGTGCGACCATTAGGCGCGACCTTAAGGCTATGGAAGAACAAGGTATGATAATTCGCTCGCACGGGGGCGCAATGCCTTTTAAGTCTAGTTCGGTAGAAACTTCTTTTGCGGTACGAGAACAAAAAGACGCGTCGGCAAAACGCAAAATGGCAACTCTTGCGGTGAGGCTTATAAAAAACGGCGACTCGGTGTTTGCCGACAGTTCTACGACCACCGGCTATGTTATGAGTTTGCTTAAGGATTTTACTAATTTAACGGTAACGACTACTGGGATAAGAAATGCAACCATTTTATCTTCTACCGATAGAATTAAAACTTATATTGCAGGCGGACTAGTAGCAAACCACTCCAACTCGATAACGGGTACGGACACTATGGACTACATTTCCAGAATACACGCCGATATATCTATACTTTCGTGCACGGGTTTATCGCTTGAAGGCGGATTTAACGACGCTAGTATAGAACAAGCAAAACTAAAACAACAAATGCGTAAAAATTCCTCTAAAGTGGCAATGCTGGTAGATTCTAGTAAATTTGATAAGACCTTTATGTGTCACGATTTTTGGTTTGACGACGTGGATTATTTTATAACCGAAAAAATCCCGCCCGAAAAATATTTAAAGGCGATTAGAGGGTCTGGGTGCAAACTGATAACGCCCGAAGAAAACGGCGACTAACGATAAAAGGCAAACGGCAAGAATAAACGCCAAAAAGGTAATGGTTTTAAGTACTTTAAAATGTAAATAAGGGCTTGACAAAACCTCTTATCCGTATATATAATTGTATAAGTGAAATTTAAACTATTTAAGGAGTGAATAAATGAGAGTAAAATATATTCGCAATGCGCAAGTGGTAACCGAAAACGGCATTATTTGGGACGGCGCTATAACTATTGAAAACGGCTTAATTACGGCAGTAGGTAAAGAGAAAGACAATCCTGCTCCAGTAGGCGCGGAAATTATCGACGCTTGCGGTTATTATATAGGACCAGGGTTTGTAGATATTCATTGTCACGCAGGCAATAACTTTTTAACCACCGAGGAAGCTGAAAAGGCGTGTGCTTTTTTACTAGAGCACGGCGAAACGTCCGTTTTGGCAACTACCGACTACGTTTGGAGTTTAGAACGCCACGTAAACGCAGCCAAAACCGTTAGAGAAGTTATGTCTAAGATTAAAAACCTTAAAGGTATATATTTCGAAGGTCCTGGAATCAATATAAAATACGGAGCAAACGCACGCGATAACCCCTGGAAGAACGAAATAACCGAGGCTGAATACACGGCGATGGTGGACGCGGCAGGCGACCTTGCTAAAGTTTGGACTATCGCGCCCGAACGCCCGGGAATTAAAAACTTTATGGCGTACGCTAGAAAGGTTAACCCAATGGTAAGAATAGCCGTAGGGCACAGCGAGGCAACTCCCAAACAAATTATGGATATGGGAATATATAAACCCACTATTCAAACGCACAGTATGAACGCAACTGGTAGAGGCGTGCCGGATAGAGGCGGCGTACGTGGTTACGGTCCAGACGAATACTGCTTTAGAGACCCCGACGTTTACTGCGAATTGATAAGCGACTCGCAAACTATCCACGTTGACGCCTGCTTGCAACAACTTTTACTTCACGTAAAGGGCGTAAACAGAGTGATACTAATAACCGACGGCACTTTATCTGAAGGCGATAATCCTGAAGAATTAAGGCATATAACCGACCTTAACTTTGACCAATACGGCGCTCTTTGCGGTAGCAAAATGACTATGGAACAAGCGTGCAAAAACGTAATGTCAAGCACAAATTGCGGTATAGCGCAAGCCTTTATAATGGCATCGACCAATCCTGCAAAAGCCGTAGGACTCGACGACGTAGGTTCTATCGAAGTGGGCAAAAAAGCCGACTTCGTAATAGTTGACGATAAGTTTAACCTTAAAAAGGTAATAATTCAAGGCGAAATATTATAAATTAAGCGAAAAATAAAAACACGAAAAGAGGAGAGAACAATGAACAACTTAAACGTAGGCTATTCAAAAGT
>JAFZIB010000087.1 GCA_017554545.1 Clostridia bacterium | reverse complement strand
CAATTATGAACATACTGGATATCATTCTTTTGATTTGCTTTGTGCCTGCCATCATACAGGGCCTGGAAGAAAAAACGATAGTTACCAACCGTCAGGCAACGCACGAATATTTCGTGCTAGAAAAGTTCGAGGCGGGAATTGTTTTAGAGGGTAGCGAAGTAAAATCATTAAGACAAGGGAACTGTAACTTAAAGGAAAGTTTTTGTCTTATATCTAACGGGGAGATGTTTATTAAAAACATGCATATCCCGTTGTACGGCAATTCGAGCGCCTTTAATACGGCAAACCCCAAACGAGATAGAAAACTTTTACTTAACAGGCAAGAAATAATTAAAATTTTTGCAAAAGTAAGTCAAAAAGGTCTAACTCTCGTACCTTTAAGGCTGTATTTTAAACAGTCGTTAATTAAGGTGGAGTTAGGGCTTTGTCAAGGCAAACATACGTACGATAAAAAACGTTCTCTTATGGAAAAAGACCTGCAAAGGGAAAAGGAACGTCAAATAAAAAATTACAGATAAAGGAAAAGACTATGAGCAAGAAAAAGATTGAAACAATATGCGTTCAAGGTGGTTATACGCCTAAAAACGGTGAACCCAGACAAATTCCTATTTATCAAAGCACTACGTTTAAATACGACACTAGCGAAGATATGGGTAAACTTTTCGACCTTGAGGCTAGCGGTTACTTCTATACTAGACTTCAAAACCCAACCAACGACCTAGTTGCCGCAAAACTTTGCGAACTAGAAGGCGGTTCGGCGGCAATGCTTACCTCGTCTGGTCAAGCAGCCAATTTTTACGCTATATTTAATATCGCTAACTGTGGCGACCACGTAATTTCTAGTTCGGCTATTTACGGTGGTACGTTCAATCTGTTTGCCGTTACTATGAAAAAGATGGGTATAGATTTTACTTTTATATCTCCAGATAGCACCGAAGAAGAAATTCAAGCGGCTTTCCGTCCTAACACTAAGGCAGTATTTGGCGAAACCATAGCAAACCCCGCTTGCTCAGTTTTAGACATAGAACTTTTTGCTAAAGTTGCGCATAAAAACGGCGTGCCTTTTATTATAGACAACACCTTTGCAACTCCAATTAATTGTCGTCCTATCGAGTGGGGCGCTGATATCGTAACTCACTCTACCACTAAATACATAGACGGTCACGGAGTAAGCGTTGGTGGCGCTATAATCGACGCTGGCAAATTCGACTGGAAAAAATACGCCGACAAATATCCCGGACTCTGCACTCCAGACGATAGTTATCACGGCGTTTGCTACGTAGATAGATTTGGTTTAGAAGGCGCTTTCATTACAAAAGCGACCGCTCAACTTATGAGAGATTTCGGCTCTATTCAATCTCCTCAACACGCGTTCTACATTAACTTAGGTTTAGAAAGTCTACACGTTAGAATGAAACGCCATTGTGAAAACGGTCTTGCCGTTGCTAAATTTTTGCAATCTCATCCAAAAATCGACTGGGTTAGATACTGTGGCTTAGAAGGAGATAAGTATTACGAATTAGGTCAAAAGTATCTTCCTAACGGTTCTTGTGGCGTATTATCTTTTGCGGTTAAGGGCACGAGAAAAGACGCTGAAAAACTTATGAAAAACCTAAAGGTAGCCGCAATTGAAACTCACGTTGCCGACGCAAGAACTTGTTGCTTGCACCCTGCAAACGCAACTCAT
>JAFZIB010000086.1 GCA_017554545.1 Clostridia bacterium | reverse complement strand
CCCAACGGCACCGAAGAAGAGTGGGAAGACAACTGGATAAATCTTCCCGACGCAAACAACGCGCAAGTTAAGTTCGACTTATATAAAAGATACGGAATTATCGCTGCAGCAGGCGATAGACACCTTGCAGAATTCTGCCCTGGCAACTGGAATTTAAAGGATAAAGAAACCGTAACCAAGTTCGGCTTTACCCTAACTACCGTTAAATGGCGTACCGACGTTTTCACTAAGGAAAAAGAAGATAAAACCAAAGAACTTCTTAGCGGTAAACCCTTTGAACTATACGAAAGTGGCGAAGAAATGGTTGCGCAAATAAAAGCGCTTCTCGGTCTTGGCGACTTCGTTACCAACGTAAATATGCCCAACAACGGTCAAATTCCCAACCTACCTAACGACGTAGTAGTAGAAACCAACGCATATTTTTCTGGCGATAGCATTAAACCTATCTTCGCTGGCGAAATGCCCAAATCAATTGCAGGTATGACCTTACCGATTATCGCAGAACAAGAGGCTGTAGTAGAGGCAGGTCTAACCGGTAACTACGATTTAGCGTTCGGTGCTTTCGTAAACAGTCCGAATATGACCGCGCCCCTTGATAAAGCAAGAGAAATGTTCGACAGAATGTTATTTAACACCAAAGAATATCTTCCATACTACGACGAATACGTTGCAAAAAAGAGCAAATAATTCTTAATCAATAAAAAAAGCCTAGAAACTTCTAGGCTTTTTTTTGTTAGGCTTTTTTATAAACTCTAACGGCAAGTGCGGTCATATCGTCGGCTGGTTTGCCACCGGAAAGTTCCAGCGCTTTTTTGAGTATGCCGTCTGCAAGCGTTTGTGGGTTGAGGCAGGGGACCGAACGCAAATAATCTATTATCTCGTCGGCTTGACCAAACGCGTCCGAAATGCCGTCGGTCAAAAGCAAAACCATATTTTCTTCTGCAAGCGAAGTCGAGCAGACCGAGGGCTTTAGTTCTTCTAAAATGCCTAAAGGCAAACTGTTGCCCTCTACGATTTTAACTCCGTTTTCGCCTATAATAAACCCGTAGGGAGAGCCGTATTTAATAAAGTCTGCACAGCAAGTTTTAAGGTCGATAATGCAAACGTCTAGCGCCGTAAAACTTTCGTCGGAGTTTATTGCTAACAGTTTATTAACCGTGCTAAGTATCAGTTCGCTTTTAAGCCCTGCTTTATAAAAACTCTCTATAAGCGATAGTGACGCCGAAGAAACCCTTTCGGCTCGTTCGCCGCTACCCATACCGTCGGATAGCGCAACTAAAAACCTATCGTCGCAAATTTTTATAACGCTGTGCGTATCGCCACTTTTAACCGAACCCTCTTTAGTAACCCTCGCAATACCGAACACGGCGTCGAACGGGCAACTCTTTTTAAATAGCATATAGGTTTTATCTTCGGTAATATTTATTTTATCGCATAGCGTCATAGGCGTATTGACCGTTTTGCTTATAACTCTTTGTAAACTCTCGAGCGCGTATTCGCGCATAGTTAAAATTAAACTAACGCTAATTCTATCTTCTTCACCAAAAAGCAATAATTCACTGACTATAAATCCACCCTT
>JAFZIB010000085.1 GCA_017554545.1 Clostridia bacterium | reverse complement strand
GAACGCGATAGGAATAGGCTCGCTACTTTTAGACGGAATAGGCGATACTATAAGAGTAAGCCTTTCGGCAGACACCGAGCGAGAAGTAATTGCTGCAAAGAGCATTTTATCGGCGCTAAATTTAAAAAACGACTGCGCCAAAATAGTCGCTTGTCCAACTTGCGGAAGATGCGAGTGGGACTGTATGAACTTCGCTAAACGGGTAGAAGAACTGACTAAAGACGTTAAAAAGCCTATAAAAATAGCCGTAATGGGTTGCGCCGTAAACGGACCGGGCGAGGCGAAAGACGCTGACCTTGGCGTTGCAGGCGGAAAGGACGGTTGTTTAATATTCGTTAAGGGCGAAATTATTAAAAAGGTAGCCGAAACCGTACTCGAAAAGGCGTTTATGGAGGAACTGGAAAAATGTTTACGGTAAAATCAAAAGCACAGTTTCTTTCAGACGTGCGCGCCCTCGACGAGTCGGTAAAAAACGTAAGACTAAACTCGATAGAAGTAGAAAGGAGCAACGGGCTTGTCAGATACAATTTTATCTGCGACAAAACGGTTGATAGCGAGGTTAAAAACAAAATTCTAGCCGAGGCGGAAAAGATAACGGGGCAAGTATTTAAGACTGTGCAAATAACGGTTAAAAAAATCGCTTGCGACAGCGAACTTATCTGCAACGAAATATTTAAATACTTAAACGAAAACTATCCGTCAATATCAATTTTTCTAAAATTGACCGATATTTCTTGTTCGGAAAAAGACGGGCAAATGCGTTTCGTAATAAGGCTAACGGCAGACGGCGTGGAATACGTAAACCGTAACGGCGCGATAAAAAAACTTAGCGAATACCTATCTAAAAACTTTTGCGCAGACTTTATAGGCTCGTGCGAAACCAAAGAGGTAGAAGACACCGTATCCTTGCTTTCAGAGGAAGTTTACACAGACCAACTGCAAAAAATCGAACATAGAACCATTAAGGTTAAAGACGTGGTCGTAATCGACGACGTAACGATTGGCGACACCGCTTTATATTTAGAGGACGCTTCGGGCGAAGCCTCGGTTACCGTTTGTGGTAAAATCACCGATGTAAAAGAGAAGGAAACCAAAACGGGAAAGCCTATGTTCGTTATACATATCGACGACACTACGGGCAGAATTAGCGGAGTGTATTTCTCTAAAAAGAGTACGCTCGGTATGATACGCGCCTTAAAGGTGGGCGACGATATAATAGCGCGCGGTAGTTTTTCCGATTACAACGGAAGGCGCTCGTTTACATACGATAAAATCAACAGGTGCACTTTTCCCGAGGACTTCGTAAAAAAGGACAGGTTTAAGAAAAAAGCGCCTAAGGATTATAGACTGGTATTCCCGTCGCCGGCGTCAACCGTAAAAATCAGTAGCGTATTCGACCAGGCGCAAGGACTACCAGAGGAGTTAACCTCTCGCGAATACGTAGTATTCGACCTAGAGACCACGGGGCTAGAGTTAATGAGTAACGGCATAACCGAGATAGG
>JAFZIB010000084.1 GCA_017554545.1 Clostridia bacterium | reverse complement strand
CCTGCTTTCTTGAACTGGCCGGCATTGGGTTTATTGACTTTCTTTTCGTTTACTTCGTCAAAACCGAGTTTTACTGCTGTGTAGCCGTCCCTTTCCAAAGTCTTAACCTGAACTACGGGACAAGGACCTGCCTCAATAACCGTAACCGGAATAACTTTGCCGTCTTGGGTAAATACTTGTGTCATACCCAACTTTCTACCAATGATTGCTTTATTCATAGATAAAGTTCACCTCCGTTATAATATATAATGTTTATAAGTTTTTACAATTTGATTTTGATATCAACGCCTGCGGGCAAATGAATGCTATCCAAAAGCTTTACGTTCGGTGAGTAGATATCGATAAGTCTCTTGTGAGTTCTGATTTCGAACTGTTCACGAGAATCCTTATATTTATGTGGTGAACGAAGAATAGTAACTATTTCCTTCTCAGTAGGAAGTGGAATAGGACCACTAATTTTCGCACCAGATTTTTTCATCGTGTCGATAATTCTGCTCGTAGCTTGGTCTAACATTTCAACGTCGTAAGACATAAGCTTAATTCTGATTTTTTGACTTGCCATTTTTTGTTTTCTCCTTTTACCTAACTTAATTTTGTAACTCTGCCGTGTGTGTCGAATTAGTAAAAATAAAAAATCATCCGCCGATACTTATTTTTTTAAGTCGCTGCGAATGACTTTACTAATCCTTATTCAAAGTTAGTCGCAAGGGTCTAGCCCTCACAATTGTCAATGGAAATTATCTATCTTTGCGCAAGATTTAAGTAACTTTCCATATCAACCCAAATTACACAGCATAAACCATTATAATCAAAGGATTACCCTTTGTCAAACGTTTTAACCGTGTTTTTTTAATTTTTTTAAATTATTTTTTAAGCAATATTCTTTTTGAAAATCTTAGGTTTTTCGCCGTTGACTACCACGCCTTCGTCAACCACTACCCTTTCGATATCCGTTTGAGACGGCAAGTCGTACATAGTATCTATCATAAGATTTTCTAAAATAGTTCTAAGTCCCCTTGCACCCGTCTTTAACTCGATTGCCTTTTTAGCAACGGCGTGAACTGCGTCGTCGGTAATTTCTAAGGTGACGTTATCCAAACCTATTAACCTCACGTATTGCTTAACTAACGCGTTTTGAGGTTGAGTTAGAATATTAACCAAAGCGTTTTCGTCTAGAGGATGTAAACCTACCGTAATAGGAACTCTGCCAACGAATTCGGGAATTAAGCCGTATTTAATTAAGTCTTGAGGTTGAACGTCTCTTATAAAATCAATATTTTGCGATTTATCCTGTTTAACCGTTCCCCCAAAGCCTAAAGACGCGTTTTCCTTTCTTTTCGTAATTATTTGGTCTAAACCGACGAAAGCACCACCGCAAATGAACAAAATATTCGTGGTGTCAATTCTTAAGCACTCTTGTTGAGGATGTTTTCTTCCTCCTTGGGGAGGAACTGACGCAACCGTGCTTTCAATAATCTTTAACAAGGCTTGTTGAACGCCTTCGCCCGAAACGTCTCTGGTAATAGAAACGTTTTCGCTTTTTCTAGCGATTTTATCGATTTCATCTATATAAACTATACCCCTTTCTGCCTTAGCGATATCGTAATCGGCGTTTTGTATAAGTTTAAGCAAAATGTTTTCTACGTCTTCGCCAACGTAACCCGCCTCGGTTAAGGTCGTTGCGTCTGCTACCGCGAAAGGCACGTCTAAAATCTTTGCAAGCGTTTTTGCAAGCAAAGTTTTGCCACTACCGGTAGGACCTAAAAGCAAAATATTGCTCTTGTCTATTTCCACCTCGTCTTTTTTGGTAGTAGCGTTAATGCGCTTATAATGGTTGTACACGGCAACCGAAAGAACCCTTTTAGCCTCATCTTGACCAACGATATATTTATCTAGAAGTTCTTTAATCTCTGCGGGTTTTAAAAGTTTGATTTCCGATTCCTCTTCGCCAGAGGGTTCGTTAAGCAAATCTCCGCAAATTTCAATACATTCGTCGCAAATATACAAACCGCTAGGTCCTGCTATTAATTTGTTAACTAGTTCTTTGGTTTTACCACAGAACGAGCAGTAAAGTTCGTTTTCGTTATTTTTCATTATACTCCTTAAGACCTACGGACGCTTAACGAAGATTTGGTCGATTAGTCCGTATTCTTTTGCTTCTTCAGCCGACAAATAATTATCTCTGTCGGTATCTTTTTCCACCACTTCGTAAGGCTTACCGCTATTTAAAGCGAGTATGCTGTTTAGTCTATTCTTGGTTTTAATAATATGGTCTGCTTGAATTTTAATGTCGCTAGCTTGACCTTGGACTCCGCCCAAAGGTTGATGAATCATTATTTCGCTGTTTGCCAGAGCGTATCTTTTACCCTTAGCTCCACTTGACAATAGGAACGCGCCCATACTTGCGGCAATACCGATACAAATAGTGCTTACGTCGCACTTGATATAATTCATAGTATCGTAAATGGCAAAACCTGCGGTTACGCTACCACCCGGGCTGTTAATATATAAGCAAATATCCTTGTTAGGGTCTTTACCTTCTAAATAGATTAGTTGCGCTACGACTGCGTCTGCAACGGCGTCGTTAATTTCTCCGGTAAGGAATATTATTCTATCCTCTAATAAGCGAGAATAAATATCGTAACTTCTTTCCCCTTTGCCAGTTTGTTCTACAACGTAAGGTACTACGGTGTTCTTTTCCATTTTAGCGACCTCCATATAAATTATTACAGTTTACCCGATAACTATTCTTATTAGGAATAAATTATCGGGTAATCGTTTGTTAAAATTATTCTATTGTGTTTTGACTCTTTAAGGTGTCGAAGAGTTTTTTAACGATTATATCGTTCTTGATATAATCTAGTTGGCGAGCGCCCATATTCTTTTTAACGTCAGGTGCTTTTTTGCCTTGCTTTTCAGCCATTTCTTTAACTCTTGCTTCAACTTCGTCGTCGGTTGCGTCGATTTTTTCTTCTTCGATAATCTTTTCGATTACTAATTGAGATTTAACGATATTAGTTGCTTGTTCAACGTAATCCTTCTTTAAATCGTCAACCGTTTTACCAAGATACTTGAGGTAGTCGTCCATTGAAATACCTTGATAAGAGAGTCTATATCCAAATTCTTGAACCATACGTTCGGTTTGATTTTCGATAAGCGCGTCGGGAATTTCGGTTTCGCTAGTTTCGGTAATCTTTTTGATGATTTCGTCTTCTAGTTCTCTATCCGCACGGTCTTTGTTTTGTTTAGTAAGTCTTTCCTTAACTTCCTTTTTATAAACCTCTAAACTTTCTGCGCCAACGGCGTCCTTAATAAATTCGTCGTTAAGTTCGGGAAGTTCTTTCTTTTTAATTTCGTGAAGTTTAATTGCGAATACTGCCTCTTTACCCTTTAATTCTTCTGCGTGATAATCGTCGGGGAATTTAACGGTAATATCTCTATCTTCGCCGATATTCATACCGATAACTTGTTCTTCAAAGCCGGGAATAAAGGTTTTGCTACCGATTACTAGAGGTTGCTTTTCTGCAGTACCGCCGGCAAATTTAACGCCGTCAACGCTACCGGAATAGTCGATAGTAACGGTGTCGCCGTCTGCAACTGCTCTGTCGGTTACGTCAACCATACGAGAGTTGCGTTCTTGTAAACGAGCGAGGTCTTCGTCAACGTCTTTCTTTAATACTTTGTAAACATTCTTTTTATAGGTTACGCCTTTATACGCGCCAAGTTTAACTTCGGGCTTAACGGGGATTACTGCAAGGAAGGTAATTCCATTTTCGCTTAAATCCTTAACGTCAAGGTCGGGTGCTGCTACGGGCTCGATAGACGTTTCTTTATCTAATACTTCTGAATAATATTTGGGGAACGAGCCGTTGATTGCTTCTTCGTAGAAAATACCTTCGCCGTATGCTGACTCTAATACCTTTTTGGGAACTTTGCCCTTTCTGAATCCGGGTACGGAATATTTACCTTTGGTCTTTTCGTAAGCGCCGTCGATGGCTGCTTTCCATTCTTCTTTGTTTAACTCGATGGTTAGTTTTACGGTGCTCTTTTCACCTTTTTCAAACGTATACTTCATGAATCTCTCCTGTTTGTTAAAATTCTTTTACAATTTTATCACAATACCTACTAAAAGGCAAGGTTTTTAACGCCTTTTTATATTGTTTTTAAAAATTCGTCCCTTTTGTTCGGCTCTACCGTTATCGACTTAAAGTTTTCGTAGTAACAAAAACCCGGTTTGCTTTTAGAAGGCTTTTTAACGTTCTTGCGTTTGGTGTATACGACCTCTGCCTTACCTCCGTTTCTCGCTTTTGAGTAATACGCGCAAATCTCAGACGCAACTAATAAAACCTTTTGCGGAATTTCTTTGCCTTTAGACACCACTACTACGTGCGAAGAATGATAGTCTTTAACGTGCACCCAAACGTCGTCGGGCTTTGCGGTAAAGGTTACTTTATCGTTTTCTAAGTTGTTTCTGCCTACTTTAATAAGAAAGCCCTCGCACTCGTATTGCCTAAAGCATTTTTCTTCGTTCTTTTTAGCATTTTTAGTTTGGTTAGGCTTAACGTATCCCGCGCTTTCCAATTCTTCAAGTAAAAGTTTTAGTTCGTTAACACTTTCCGCTAAAGATAATTCGTCGCTTAGACTATTTAAATATTCTTGCTCAGTCAATACGGCGTATAGTTGAGGCTCTAAAGCAACTAACGTTCTTTTTTGTTTGTTATACTTTTTGAAATATCTATCTGCGTTTTTAGAAGGCGTTAGACGTTCGTCAAGATTTACTACGATTTTACTACCGTCGTAGTAGTTGTCGAGTTCACACTTTTTATCACCCTGTTTAAGTTTATAGATATTTGCTAAGATTAATTCGCCTATAATTCTATTTTTCTCACAGTCGTCGGCGTCTTTTTCTCTTGCTTTTAATAGGCTTATCTTCTTTTTGTTCTTTTTAATCAGAGAGGAAATTATACCGTTTAGTCTTTCTTTTAGAGCGCTAAATTTTTTAGTAGCTTCAAGCGATTTATAATAGTAATTTTCAGCGTCGGATAAGGTTGTAAAGCCAATCTTTTCCCCGTCTATTTTAGAATAGGGAAACACGCAAACGTCAAAGGCGTTACCGTCTTTAACGTAAACGCAAGGAGAAAGATTTTCGCCATATAAAAAATCGACTAAAAATTTATAAAATTCTTGGGCTTTTTCAGGCTCGACACGTTCGTGATTAGGCGAGAATTTGCCGACTATTTCGACGGCGGTGGACAGCGCTATACCTTGAACGCCTTTTATTAAGTGTTCGGCTGTGTCTTGGTGCGGAATTTTTAAGTATTCTATTAGCGATTTATCGGTTGGCAATTTTTTGTCGCCAACGGGTGGGAACACGTATTCTTTGCCAACGAACAGCGGTCTAACTCCGTTATCGAAAACGTTAATTCCTCTATTACCCCCGAGTATCTTTCCTTGTGCGGTTAAGATTATGTTACTGTATCTTCCCAT
>JAFZIB010000083.1 GCA_017554545.1 Clostridia bacterium | reverse complement strand
TACTACTTGGCAACCGCTCGCTGCAAGCGCAGTTGAAGCAATAAGGTCGTTGCCGGGCGCGTCTAAAGCAGAAACGCCTGCCTTTTTAACCAACTCGCCGTAGGCTAAAACGTCCACGATTTTGGTCGTACCAGCCTTTTCTACGCAACCTAAAGATTTTTCTTCTAAGGTGGTGATACCGCCTTTCTTGTTGCCGGGGCTGGGGTTTTCGTAAACGGGGAAACCTTGAGAAGTGTAGAAATCCTTAAAATCTACAATCATCTTTTTATAAGCCTCAAAAACCTCTTGGGTTTCGCACTTGTTCATTAAAAGTTGTTCTGCGCCGAACATTTCGGGAACTTCGGTTAAAATAGCGCTACCGCCGAGGGAAACGATTCTGTCTGAAATTTTGCCAACTAGAGGATTAGCGGTTAAACCGGAATAGCCGTCGCTACCACCGCACTTTAAGCCGATACAAAGTTCGTTTATTGCAACCTTTTCTCTCTTTAAGTCTTTAGCCTCGTTAGCAAATTTTTCGATAATTTGTAAACCGTAGGAAAGTTCGTCCTCAACGTCTTGACAGTTAAAGAATTCAATATTAGTTCTGCCGTAGGGCTTTAAGTATTCTTTAATGCCGTCCATTCCGTTGTTTTCGCAACCCAAACCAACGAACAATACGCCGGTAGCGTTGGGGTTTAGGGCAATGGCGCATAAAAGTTTTTTAATGTTTTCGTTATCGTCGCCAAGTTGAGAACAACCGAATTGATGAGGCAAGGTAAAGATTGCGTCGATAGAACCGGTAACGTATTTTTGCGCGAGACTAGCCATACGCATACAAACGTTGTTTACGCAACCAACGGTAGGTATAATATAAATTTCGTTTCTGATACCTGCTCTACCTTGTTTTCTCTTATATCCCATAAAATATCCGTCGTTAACTTGGATTTCTGGGAATTCGGGCTTGTATTCGTATTCGAAACTCTCGTCTAAGTGAGATTTTACGTTGTGAGTGTGAACCCACTCGCCCTCTTTGATGTCGCAAGTTGCTCTGCCGATAACTTGACCGTATTTAATAATGGTTTCGCCCTTAGAGATATTTCTAAGGGCAAATTTATGACCTGCGGGAATAACGTCGTTACCGATTAGGTTAATACCAACGTTATCTTTTTCGTTAATAATTACAACGTCTTTCATAAAAGGTTGATACCGCCTTTAATTTTGTTTACGTTTTCAACAACGGTTGAAACGAAATCTTTATAATCGTCTAAGTTTTCGCCCCAAACGGCTTGGTCGCGCATAAAGTCTTCGATTTTTCCGCCGTTAGCAAAGAACTCTAGATAGGGGATATCGTCAAGCACTCTAATCTTGCCGTTAGGAAGTTGAGCGGTGTAGAGTTCGTCGCCTTCTTTAACTACCGAGGAGTAGATAGCCATTAAATAGCTAAAGCCGATAGTGAGATTTGCAGGGATTTTGCCGTGATTATTATAGTAGTCGGTAAAACTGCAAAGGTTTCTTGCTCTCCACTTAGAAATACTGTTAAGCGAAATGCTAATTAATAAGTGGTTGAGGTAGGGGTTAGAGAATCTTTCGATAATGCTGTCTGCAAATAAGGTGGTAGCCTTAATATCGTCGGAAACGAAGGGAACGATTTCTTCTGCTAAGGTGTCGTTTAAGAATTTGCAAAGAGTTTTGTTTTCCATGCAATCGTAAACGGTTTCCATGCCGTACCATAAACCTGCGGGAACGAGGTTGGTGTGGCTACCGTTAAGAACTCTAACTTTACGTTTTTTGTAGTAACCGATGTCGGTGGTTAAAACCACTTCGATATTATGAACGCCTTCTTTAACGTATTTAGCGATATCGCCCTTCTTTTCAACAGCCCAAAGACCAAAAGGTTCGCCAACCGAAACTAAAAGGTCCTTTTCGCCTAAAACTTCTTCTAGGTGAGCGGCTTGTTCGGGAGTCTTGGGGTGACCGGAAACTATTCTGTCAACCAAGGTGTTGCAGTAGAAGTTGCACTCGTCGTTCCAAGCCTTAAACTCTGCGGGTAAATTCCAAAGTTCAATGTACTTGTCAACGCATTTTTTAAGTTCGTCTGCGTTGTGGTCGATAAGTTCAACGGGCATTAGGTAAACGCCGGTGTCTTTACCACCGCCTAAAGCGCAGAATCTGTGATATAAAAGTTTGGTAAGTTTTGCGGGATAAGTAACTTCGATAAAGCCTTCTTGCTTGTCGTTACCGTTGTAGCAGATACCTGCCTCGGTAGTGTTAGAAACGATAAGTTTAAGGTCTTTAGCAGAGAACAAGTCGCAAATTTTGCCGTAATCTTCAGGTCCGATAACGCTGTTTAATACGTCAACCTTGTAGGGTTTTTCGATAGGAGCGCCGTCCTTAACGCCACGAAGAACTACGTGATACTTGTTGTCTTGCTTAACGAAGTTTTCCAAACTGCCGAAAGTGATAGGTTTAACGATATCAACCGAGTATTCGCCACCTTCTTCGTTTAAGGTTTGGAAATAAATGTCCACGAAAGTGCGCAAGAAATTGCCTTCACCAAACTGTAAAACTTTAATCATAAATATAACCTCTCTCGGGTGGTAAAAAATTAAGTTCCACCCTGTTTTTTATACTAAAAGTATTGTATCACAAAAATCTTGCTAAAGCAAGATAAAAACTGATAATTTTTGACCCTTTTTTAACAAAAAAAACACCGAGCTAGTCGGTGTTTAGTTTTTACGGTCTAAAAACCCTAAGTTGGTCTGAAACTATCTTTACTTCGAAGGGAATATTGGGGTAGAGTTCGCCGTCCACGTTTACCACGTAGTCGCCCTTAGGATAAATCTTAACCTCTTGCATATTCTCGTGAGCGCTTTGCTTTAGAGTTAAAAGTTTGCCCTTTTTGAGTTTTAAAAACGAAGGGATAATCTTTAAGCCTTTAATTTCCGAAACCGAAACGAAGTCTAGGCGTTTATCAAAGGGAACGGCGGGCGGGCAGATAGGAATTCCACCGCCGTAACGGTGGCCGTTGGCTATGCAGGCGATAAAGGAGCGAAGTGAACGCCTTTGTCCGTTAATTTCGGCGTCGAACTCAACGTAATCGAAATTAAACAGCGTTTTAACGAGGCACATAGTATATTGAAATTTAGTCTTCTTTTTTAAGGCGCTGTAGCGCTTAAGAACGTCAACGTCTATACCCATACCGATTATATTTAAGCCCCTAACCGTGGGCATTTGCATAAAGTCGGTGTATTTGGCCTCTCCGTCTAAAATTATATCGAGCGCCTCTACGGGATTTAACGGTAGATTTAACGCCGTTGCAAAATCGTTACCCGTTCCGCAAGGGATAATACCCATTTCCACCTTGTCGAAGTTGCTAAAACCGTTGATAACTTCGTGTAAAGTTCCGTCACCGCCTACTACGACTATTTTAGTTGCGCCGTTTTTAATGAGATTGCCTACTAGTTCGGTCGCTTGTTTGGGGTGCTTGGTTATATGTATAATGTACTTTTCGCCACGCTCAATCAAGCGGTTTTCTATTTTTGGCAACGCTTTTTTTATTTTTTTGCCGTCTTTTCCGCCAGCAGAGGGATTAACTATAAAATCAATCATATTCGTCCTTCCGTTTTAATCTAAATTTATTTTACTATAAATCGGTGCAAAAGACAATAATATATGATAAAATAATAACATGAAAATTCAAATTCCGTTAGACGAACGAATATCTGCGTTGGCAGGCGAACTGCAAAAGCCGCTCTACCTCGTTGGCGGATACGTTCGCAATTATTTAATAGACAAATCTCTTTCGGAGGACATAGACCTTGCAAGCGAACTTTCGCCAGAGGCACTTTTGCCTCGTCTAGAAGGCGTGGGACTAAAGCCTCTTGCCGAATACAAAAAAACGGGAACGCTAGTCTTTGGAGCAAAAGGTCTAAAATGCGAATATACGGCGTTTAGAAAGGACGTGTATTCGGTAGGCGGAGGACATAAGCCCGAAAAAACTATTCCTACCACCGATATTTTAGAGGACGCTTTGCGTAGGGATTTTAAATGTAACGCCGTTTACTACGACGTTAAAAATCAAAAGATAGTTGACCCTCTGGGCGGAGTGGAGGATATAAAAAACAAAGTTTTAGACACGGTTAAAGTGCCCGAAGAAGTCTTTAGTCACGACGGACTTAGGCTTATGCGTCTTGCTAGATTTTGTGGCGAATTAAACTTTACGCCAACTAAAGAAGTTTTGGAGAGCGCAAGGGTTAACGCGAATAACGTTTTAGACGTTTCGGCAGAGAGAATTTACGCAGAGTTGGTTCGTGCCCTAGTTAGCGATACGAAGTATTCCTTTTCGGATAAAAAGGGACATTACACGGCGTTAAAGATGCTTGATAAAACCCAAGTTTTAGATAAAATTTTTCCCGAACTGACTTTAGGTAGGGGTATGGAGCAAAGGGCTGACTATCACGATTACGACGTGTTAGAGCACAGTCTTAAAACTGTGCTTTACGCTCCGCAAGAGATTAGACTTTACGCGCTACTTCACGACGTTGCTAAGCCCTACTGTATGGAGCGCGACGGCAAGTATCATTTCCACGCCGTAGAGGGTGAAAAGATTGCAGAAAAGGTGCTAAAAAGACTAAAAGCGCCCACTAAAATTATAGATAACGCAAAGAGGCTCGCCAAGTATCATATGCTCGATATGAAAAGGGATATGAGAGAGGCAAAACTTAGAAGATTTATCGTGGACAACTTAGATATATTGCCAAGTCTTTTAGCGTTAAAACAGGCTGACTTTTCGGCTTGTAAAGACTGCTTAGACGAGTGCAGTACGGTTAAAAAATGGAAGGATTTATACGCTAAAATGCAGGGCGACGGCACGCCTTTTACCCTTATGGATTTAAAGATTACGGCTAACGACTTAAAAGAACTCGGGTATAACGGGGCAAGGCTTGGCGCGAAATTAAAAGCACTTTTTTATCTGTGCGTAGAAAACCCTAAATTAAACCAAAAAGAAAGGCTAATTTCTATTGCCAAGGGCGAGAAAAAAGTCAACGACACAAAATAAAACAAAAAAGGGCAAAAAGTTCAATTTGACAAACCAAAACGACGGGTGTATTATATTAATAAGTTTTTACCCGCTAGCAAAAACAATTTAAGGCGTGGCGGTAAATAAAGGAGAAAGTATGGCACTAACCAAGGCTCAAAAAAAGGCGCAGAAAAAGGCCGCTAAAAAAGAAAGATTATCAAGGCATCGTCCGTTTAAGAATTTTCTTTGGTGGTTTACTGGTATTATTTGTGGAATAATATTTTTATTCGGTGGATTGTTTGCAGGAGTAATGCTTATTCCGATAGACAAGTTGACCGGTGGAAAAGACGGCGTAGTATCCGAGAATTTGCAAGATTCTACCATAGGACAAGTGGTGTTTAATCTTAATAAATACGGTTTTTCAGACTTGCCCATATTGACCGAGGCAGTAAAAGGTCTTGAAGAAGGCGAGGCGGGAAAATATATTGCAATCGACTACGATAAACTAAACCAAATCAAATTCGGCTCGGATAAACTTTCCGAAGAATTTATGGCGTGCATTAAGATAATCGCAACCATAGAAAACACTATTGGCACGGAAGCGCTAGGCGATTTTGGTAAACTGTCTATATTTACCAAGTGGGGCGAAGTTGAGGGTGCAATAGACGTGGAGGCTACCAACTTTAACCCCAAATTATACTACTACGTAAGCGGAGATAAATACCTTCGCGCGTTCGACGATAACGGCGTGAGAGTTGCTCCGGCTGGCGAACCGTTATTCCTTGCGGCGCTCGCCAAAATTCCTATGCTAGAGGCGTTTGATTTAATCGACGAAAGAGTGGGCGACGTTTACGTTAACGAACTTTTAACCCATCTTGGCGGTGCAACCTTA
>JAFZIB010000082.1 GCA_017554545.1 Clostridia bacterium | reverse complement strand
GCTTGTGCTAAAGGCATTTTAGCAAGGAACGCCATCAATAACGTACCTACAATTGCGCCAAGAGCGGTTGCAATAAATACTGAAGGCCAGTAAGCAGCAGCATTTTCCATGCCAACTAAAATCTGTGCCGGGTTAACCGTTAAAATGTACGCCATTGCTAAGAAAGTAACTATACCAGCAACGATTTCCGTTTTAACAGTCGTTTGCTTTGCTTCTGCATCAAAGCCAAGAAGCTTGCCAAACTTGTTCATATGTATAAACCTCCTAAACGTGCTTAAAGCACATAATATATGCATATATTTTAGCATAGTAAAGCGCTTATTGCAATACCAAATTTTAATTTTTTTGATAAAAATATATATAAAATATATATTCCGCCTAAATAAGCGCCCGTTTTAAGTAGAAAATCGCAAGAAAAAGTCTAACCTTTATCTTATAAAATAAAAAGCCCCGCGACAATATCGCGAGGCTAAATTTTTTAGTTTTTTTTACTAAAACAAACCGATAATTGAACTTAAAACTGCAATTAAAATGAATAGCGTTGTAGAAACGGTCGACATCATTTTAATAAAGATATCTAGCGAAACGCCTACTACGTCCTTACGGGTATCACCTATGGTATCGCCCGTAACGGCTGCTTTGTGCGCAGGTGAACCTTTACCGTGACCTTCAAGTTTACCTTGCTCGATAAACTTTTTAGCGTTATCAAAAGCGCCACCCGAGTTGCCCATAAATATTGCTATAGGTATTGCCACAACGGTTGCACCTAGCAAGATACCTAAAACGAAGTTAACTCCAAAGATTGCTCCACCGATTAGGGGAACTGCAAGCGCTATAATAGACGGGAATAACATTCTCTTAAGCGCTGAAGAAGTGGCTAAACGCACTAGTTCGTTATAGTCTGGGTCTTTTTCGCCCCTTAAAATAGCAGGGTCGGAAAGTTGTCTATCCCCTACTTCTGCAAGTTCTTTTGCAGAGCGAATAGTATTGTCGGTTAAAATTGCACAGAAGAATTCAATTAACGCGCCACCGATAATCAAGCCTGCAACGACGGAAATTAGAGATGGCCCTTCAAACGAGGGAGGCGTGATGCCCGACGTAGCGTAGTTGCCTATAAACGCAACGATAAGCGAAACGGTTGCAAATGCTGCCGAGCCGATTGCAAAGCCCTTGCCGATTGCAGCGGTCGTGTTACCTACAGAGTCTAACTTGTCGGTAATAACGCGAACCTCTGGTGCTAAATGACAAGATTCTGCAAGACCACCTGCGTTGTCTGCTATAGGTCCAAAAGCGTCGATAGAAACGGTAGTTCCAACGAAAGACAACATACCTAACGACGCGATTGCTATACCGTACGTTCCACAAAGAACGCCCGAAATTAATAGAGAAACGGCTATAATCGCTATGGGATATAGACAAGAACGAGAGCCTACTGCATCGCCTTTAGTTACAACGAAAGCCTCGCCCTCTACTGCGTATTCTGCAATTTGTTTAGTGGGTTTGAACGCGTCGCTAGTGTAGTATTCGGTTATAGCGCCGATTGCAACGCCACTAATAATTCCTAGCACGGCACATATCCAAGGAGATGCCCAACCAACCTTAAAGTTCATTACTGTTTTAAGGATATTAGCGTCGGTTTTACCAAACGCAAGGTAAGCGGCTACACCGCAAGTAATTACTGAAACGCCTGCAGATATGTACGTTGCTATATTAAGTTCTTTGGAGGGGTTGTCGCCCATCTTTTTAATCTGCGCAAAAACTAAACCTAAAATACAACCGAGCAAACCACCACCTGCTACAACTAGCGGGAAGATATATGCTGAGTTAAATAGCGCAACGGACATTCCTTTAGTTGCTAAAAGACCTACCGCAACTATAATAGACGCCGACATGGTTGCAACGAAACTTTCGAGCAAGTCTGAACAGTTGCCTGCTATATCGTTAACGTTGTCGCCTATAAAGTCTGCGATTACGTTTGGAACACGGCTATCGTCTTCGGGTAAATCGTTACGAATTTTACCTAAAATATCTGCAGAGATGTCCGCAGCCTTAGTGAAGTTACCACCTGCTACACGGTTAAACATTGCAACGGTAGAACAACCTAGCGAATATGAAGTAATTCTCATAACGGAGGCGTTGGTAAGTAGTGCGTCGATAAACACTATGCCACAGCCTTGATAAGATTGAATTCCGCCACCCGATAAGGTAGTGATTCCCTCTATTTCGTTTTGAGGACCTACGCCACTTACGAGAAGAACTATTAAAAGCCCCAACATACCGAACGCTTGAACGGAAATACCACTCACCGAACCACCGCTTAAAGCAACCTTTACGTTTTTACCTATCGATAACGATTCTTTAGCGACGTTAGCCGTTCTAACGTTTGCGTAAGTTGCGCTCTTCATACCTAAAATACAAACGACGCTACTCATTAGAGCGCCTAATACATAGGTTAAACCGCTGAACTTTTCGATAAATAAAGAAAACAATACTGCAATTACTAAAATTACTATGCCGATAGTAGTGAATTCCTTTTTAAGAAAAACTCCTGCGCCCTCTCGAATAATCGCACTCATTTTTACCATACGCTCGTTGCCTTCGGGCAATTTCTTAATTTTTACGTAATTTACTATTACGTAAAAAAATGCCAAAACGCAAAGTCCGAGCACCCCAAATAACCACACGTTACTCATAATTTTCTCCTATCATTATTTATTAGCAGTTAAATGCCCAATACGGAAAAATTATACCACACGCTTAGCAAAAAGGGAATAGCAATCTTAAAAATTTTTTGTAAATTATATATTAAAAGAAAAAAACGCCACCCAAACGAGTCGTTTGGGTGGCGATAGTTTATTAAAGTCGTTTGGGTTCTATTCTGGACCTGCCTCGGTTTCGTCGTAGTCTTGCTCGCCTACGATTGCAATTAAATCCCGTTTGGTTTGCGCCTCGTCAAAGGTTGCGTAGCGAATATGTAAAACGTCCCCCTCATGGAAGGTTTTAGAGCCTTGTTGGTCCACGTGCGCGTGGCGAGTTTCACTTGGGATTATGGAGAGCAAAAAGAAGTTTGCCGGCCAAATTATATCCCTAGCGTGCATATATTCTGCAAACGAGCCTTTTTTAATAACGATATGCGTGTCTATTATCTTCCTTTCGTGAGTTTCCTCTTGAGATTTAATCAAGTCGTTTACTATGCTATCGTTTATACCCTTTGCTCCTAACGACTCGGTAATAACGTAGGAAACTGCAACTACTATTACCACGTATAAAACGTTATTTGAACAGCCTAACACTTCTAAAGAGAAAACTATAGCAGTTAAAGGCATTTTCATCATAGACGAAATACAAGCCGAAATACCGAGCACTAAAATTGCCGTGTGATAAACGTTTGATAACCCGAACGCACGTTCCATAACGTTAGCGAAAATCGAGGCTAATATTGCGCCTAGCGCTAATATAGGAACGAATACCCCGCCCGTGAGTTTATTAGTGTTGGCAAACAACGTTAAGGTCATTCTTACTATCAATAGAACGACTAGTCCTAAAATCGGCACGTTATCTTTTAAGGTTAAAATAATAGTGGCGTGC